>JBOFFB010000529.1:0-1765 GCA_051648385.1 Allobosea sp. | reverse complement strand
GCACATTGTTGCGCGCGGCGCGGATCGAGACGGTGTCAGGCGGCCCGCCGCCCTCCTCATTGCGCATGAAGCGCTTGTCGATTTTTTCCAGCGTCAACGGGCCGGACACTTCGGCGAAAAACTTCTGGTTGAACCATTGTGTCAACCGCCTGACCTCGACGCGCTCGGCTGGCGGATCAGGCAGCAACCTGCGCTCGGCCATGGCAAGCCCGCGCGTCTCGTCGAGATATTCGGCGATGATGTCAGCGCTTGGCACCACGAGTGTGCCCTCCTCCACCAGCACGGGAGTTGTGCCTGCAGGGTTCAGCGCGAGAAATTCAGGCTTGCGCTCCCAGACGCGCTCCTCGGCAAACTCCACCTCCATGCCCATCTCGGCGATGACCAGGCGGATGAAACGCGAATGCGGACAGAAAGGGGCGTGGATCAGACGGGGCATGAGACCAATTGTGCAAGCTCGACAGACAATCGGCGCAGATGGCACCGGGCAAGACTGGCGTATAGAACCCAAGAGCGCACGCTACAACCCGATTCGGGGGTTGGCATGGCCTGTACGCATGGGTTACAGGCGGCAGATCTCGACAACGCCGCGGACAGCCAAGGGAACATACGCCATGGATTATCTAAAGGCGCTTGTCCTTGGCATCGTCGAAGGGTTGACCGAGTTCATCCCCGTTTCGTCCACCGGGCACCTGCTGCTGCTCGACCATTTCCTCGGCATCGGCGACGACGACTTCGGCAAGACCTTCGCCGTCCTGATCCAGCTTGGGGCAATCCTTGCGATCCTGTCGGTGTATTTCGGCAAGCTCTGGAAGGTGGCAATCACTTTGCCTTCCAGTGCCGACTCACGACGTTTCGTGGCGGGTGTACTGCTGGCGTTCCTGCCGGCGGCGCTGATCGGCGCGCTGCTGCATAGCTTCATCAAGGGCGTGCTGTTCAATCCGTTTCTGGTCTGCTGCACGCTGATAGCCGGCGGGCTGATCCTGCTCGTGGTCGACGATCTTGACCTCGAAGTCCGTCACGATGACGCGATGCAGTTTCCGATCCCGATGTATCTCAAGATCGGCCTCATCCAGTGCCTTGCCATGGTGCCGGGTGTGTCGCGTTCGGGCTCGTCGATCGTCGGTGCCATGCTGCTGGGAGCATCCAAGCGCGCCGCCGCCGAGTTCTCGTTCTTTCTGGCCATGCCTACCATGGCGGGCGCGTTCGCCTATGACCTGTTCAAGAACTACAAACAGCTCAGCTTCGACAATGTCGTGCTGATCGCCATTGGCTTCGTGGCGGCATTCTTCGCCGGACTCCTGGTCGTGAAAAAGCTGCTCGATATTGTCTCGAACTACGGCTTCAAGCCCTTCGCCTACTGGCGCATCATCGTCGGGTCGGTCGGGCTGGCGCTGCTGATCGCCATCGGCTGATCACCGCTTCCCGCCAGACCTCACGCCGCGACCTTATCGACCTTCGTCGCATGAGCGATGTAGGGCACGGCAGGCGCGCCCTGCCACATCGTGTGAGCTGGAATATGCTCGCCTTTCATCACCAATGTCAGCGGTTCGATACGAGCAAAATCCCCGATCTTCGTGTCGTACAGGATGATGCTGCCGGACGAGATGGTAACTCCCTTGCCGATGTGGATCGCCCCGACTTTCATCACCCGATCTTCGTAGAGATGGGTCTGCGGGCAGGAGTGCGCGTTGAGAACCGAAAAATCGCCAATGTGGGTGCAATCAAACTCGGTGATGTCGGTCCAGTCCATCAGGACACCCTTGCC
>JBOFFB010000528.1:0-4582 GCA_051648385.1 Allobosea sp. | reverse complement strand
ACCGCATCCGGGCGAACGGACATGGCGCAACCTGCTGAAATCCGATGCCTCGGTCGATCTGGTCCATTTCACCATCCTGCGTCCGCCCGAAAAGCAGGACGGCACGCCAATCAACGAATTGTCGCTGATTGCCTTCCCGGTGCGCGACCTGTTCCAGACCAAGATCAAGGAATTCGACCTGATCATCTTTGATCGCTACGCCAACACCTCCATCCTGCCGAGGGGCTATTTCGAGAACATCGTGCGCTATGTGCGCGAGGGTGGCGCACTGATGGTGGCTGCCGGTCCTGAATTTTCGGGTGCGAGCACGACGCTCTACCGCACGCCGCTGGCGCAAGTGCTGCCGGCGCAGCCCGATGGCCGGACGATCGAGGAGGCTTACCGCGCCCGCATCACCGATCGCGGCAAGCGCCACCCGGTGACGCGTGATCTTGCCGGATCCGAGGTCGAGCCGCCGCGCTGGGGCGAGTGGCTTCGGCTGGTTTCGGCTCGTGCCGGGGAGGGCGATGTGGTGATGTCTGGCCCGGGTGACAGGCCGCTTCTGATCACGTCCCGCGAGGGCAAGGGTCGTGTCGGGTTGTTCCTGTCAGACCATGCCTGGCTCTGGGCGCGAGGCTACCGTGAAGGAGGCCCGCATCTCGACCTCTTGCGCCGCCTGAGCCACTGGCTGATGAAGGAGCCGAGCCTCGAGGAAGAAGCGCTGCGTGCGGCCACCCGTGGTCGTACCATCGAGATCGAACGGCAGACGCTTGGCGACAATCCTGGCACAGTGACGATCACCAGCCCCTCAGGTGCAGCGCGCTCGCTGCCGCTGACGCTTGACCGGCCCGGCCTGTTCAGCGCCCGGCTCCAGTCGACAGAACTTGGTCTGCACAAGCTGCAATCGGATCAGCTTGTTGCCTTTGCCAGCGTCGGCAGCGACAACCCGCGCGAATTCACCGAAGTGGTGAGCGATCCTGCACGGCTCAGGCCAGTGGCCGAAAGCCTTTCGGGTTCGTCGCGGCGCATCGGGCGCGAGAGCGGCTCTGATGTCGACTTGCCGCGGGTGGTGCCGGTGCGCGGCGGCTCGCGGCTTGCGGGCGGCGACTGGATAGGACTGCGCATCACCGATTCCGGCATCGTGCGCGGGGTGTCATTATCGCCGCTATTCCTCGGTCTGGGCGGTCTGGCACTTATCCTTGGCGCTCTGATCGCCGGTTGGTTGGGCGAAGGTGGCAAACGCAGTTGGCGGCGCAAGGCCGAACAAGGCATGTGAACGTCAGTGTTGCGGCCTGACCATGCCCTTCGCCTGCTCCAGTGAGCCGTCAACCAGTTCCGCCGCCAGAAATCGCTGCGTGTTGACCGGACCGGGCAAAGCAAGCTGGCCGGTCGGGATCACCCGGAAGCCGAAGCGCTTGTAATATGGTTCGTCGCCGACAAGCAGCACCAGCGTTTCGCCCGCATCCCTTGCCGCTTCGAGCGCGCGGCGCATGAGAGCCGCGCCTACGCCGACACCCTCGAAAGACGGATCAACGGTGAGTGGCCCGAGCATCAGGGCCGGGATCTCGCCTGCCATCACCGGGGTCAGCCTGATTGAGCCGACCAGCAAGGTGCCGACCAGCGCCGAGAAAGACAGGTTCGACGGTGCGTTGTCCGAGCGGGCTCTCTCGACGCCCTCACGCAAGCGGAAGGCCGTGCGGGCATAGCGGCCGGGACCAAAGGCGCGATCATGCAGGCGCTCTATGGCGTCATCATCCAGCGACGATTCGGGACGTATGTCGATGTCGGGCAAGGAACGTCGCGTCGTCATAGGGGGCTCAAGATGCGAGGGATCAGCGTTGGTACCTCACCATGTCGCGATGATCGGCCCGTCGTCCAGCACTTCCGCCAATCTGCGCCGCGTGGCCGGACTTGTGGTGGCGGGCAGATTTGAAAGCGGGAAGAAATCTGCGGCATTGATCTCGCGGTTAGGACGCGGCGGACCGTCCCAGGCGAAATCCCGCACCACATAAACGGCAACATGGTCACGGCGGCTGACACGGGCATTGTGGAAGATGCCGTGCAGATCTGCCTTGCCCGTCAGCTTGACGCCCGCCTCCTCGGTCAGTTCCTTGATGAGGGCCTGCATCAAGGTTTCGCCGATCTCGACGCCCCCGCCGGGCAGATGCCAACCCGGCACATATGTGTGCTCGACCAGCAGCACGCGTTCTTCTGCGTCAAGGACCACAGCCCGCACGCCGAGCGTCATGGCGCGCGTCATCAGGAACCAGCGATGGAACAACCACTGCACCATCTTGCGACCGAAATGTTGCGAAGTTGGTCGATCCGCTGCATGCGTATTATGCATAACAATCCCTACTTTCCTCAACTGCATGCCTTTTTTGCACCACAAATATGGCATAGGTATTTGTCCGAAACAGACGGCAAGGGCCGACTGCTCGCGCAAAGGACAAGTTCGATGTTTCTCGCTACGCTGATTTCCATGTTCACTGCACCCAAGACATATGTGTGGCAACCGGCTGTAACCATGACCGATCCAACCATCGTGTCCGCACTGATCCCGTCCGCAAGCTACTGAACGTACGCCGCTCACTCGCGAAAAGCTTGACTGAGCCCGACTGAAAGGCCAAGCCCGGAACAGTTCCGGGCCCTGATCTTGATCAAACCCCGGTCCGTTGGCCGGGGTTCTGCATTTGGTGTTCACGCTCGCCCATCTCTCCGATCCGCATCTCAACCCGTTGCCACGGGTTCGTTTTTCCGAGTTGATCGGCAAGCGGGCCACTGGCTATGCCAACTGGCTTCGCTCGCGGCGGCATGTGCATGACATGGCGCTGCTGGACCGCATCGTCACAGACATTGCCGCCGCCAAACCCGACCATGTCGCCTGCACTGGCGATGTGGCCCATATCGGCCTGCCTGCGGAGTTTCCAACGGCAATCAAGTTCATGGAGCGATTGGGTGCAAAGGATCATGTCAGCTTCGTGCCTGGCAATCATGATGCTTATGTGCCGTCGAGCCTCGCAGCACTTGCCCGCGACATGGCACCATGGTGCCGCAGTGATGAGGGCGCGGGAGGCTATCCCTGGTTGAAGATACGCAACCACGTCGCGTTGATCGGCTTGTCGTCAGCCGTTCCAACCGGCCCGCTGATGGCGTGGGGGCGGCTTCAGCAGGAGCAGATCGACAAGGCCGAAATGCTGCTCGTTTACGCCGCGAAGCGCGGCCTCAAGCGCGTGGTGTTGCTCCATCATCCGCCACATGTGGGTGGTGCCAAAGCCGGGCGAGAGCTCAAGGATGCTGCGGCTTTCGAGCACATGATCGCGGCGGCTGGCGCTGAGATCGTGATCCACGGCCATAACCACAAGACATCGCTGGCGTGGATAACTGGGCCAGGGCGCAAGGTGCCGGTGGTTGGCGTTCCCAGCGCATCGATGGGTACCCGCTCGCATGGCGAAAAGGCAGGCTGGCACCTGATGCAGATCCCCGACGACGACGCGCCGATTGTGATCAAGAGGCACGGTCTGATGCCAACCGGCGGCATCGGCCTGCTTGGCGAAATGGTGCTGGAACAGCATTGACAAGGTGTCATTGCGAGCGTGGCGAAGCAATCCAACCTTGGGGCGGCACGATTCTGGATTACTTCGCTACGCTCGCAATGACGATTTCGGTTATCAGGCAGCCTTGTTGGCGTCCTCGTCTTCTTCTTCTTCCTCGTCTTCGTCTTCTTCATTCGAGGCGTGCTTCTCGTGGTCGTCACCTTCATCTTCCTCGAAAGCTTCGAGAGCGAAGGACGGGATCACGGCTTCCTTGAACTCGCCGAGTTCTTCGGAAAAGAACAGGCAGGTCACATGGTCGCCAGCCACCGAAAGAACGGTCAGGGCCGGGCCACCGGATTTCACATTGACGGTATCGCCTTGAGAAAAGGTCATATCAGACTCCTTGTTTATGGGACGTTGTGACATCTCACGCCAACGTGTCGTGCTGATGTCCGAGAGGTGACGGTTGGCTTACGCCGTCATGATGTGGAGCATTGCGTGCGCACAAAACCGGTACCCACTTTTGTGCGCAATGCCCTACGGCCATTGCACAGTCGGCGGCATGCTTGACAGGATGGCGTCGACATTGCCGCCAGTCTTCAGCCCGAAGATCGTGCCGCGATCATAGAGCAGGTTGTACTCGACATAGCGTCCGCGCCTTACCTGCTGCTCGTGGCGATCAGCATCAGTCCACGGCCTGGCGATATTGCCCCGCAGCACCGGCAAATAGGCATCGAGGAAAGCCCTGCCCACATCGCGGGTGAAGGCGAAGTCCTTCTCCGGGTCATCGGACCAGCGATAATCGTAGAAGATGCCGCCGATGCCACGCGGCTCGTTGCGGTGCTTCAGGAAGAAATACTCGTCGCACCATTTTTTGTACGCTGGGTAGTCGACGCCGTGGGCTTCGCAAGGCGCACGCATGGCATCATGGAAATGAACCGTGTCGGGGTCTTCCTGATTGCGACGCCGGACCAGCACCGGCGTCAGGTCGGCGCCGCCACCGAACCACGGCTTGGTGGTGACCACGAAGCGGGTGTTCATATGCACGGTCGGCGCGTTCGGGTTCC
>JBOFFB010000527.1:0-2595 GCA_051648385.1 Allobosea sp. | reverse complement strand
CTGCGCATCGTCGCCTGGCCAGTGCTGAAACGTCCACTGGCTGCGGCTTTCGCACTCTCGGCAGCATTGTCCATGGGCGATTTCGGCGTGATCACGTTGTTCGGTGGCGGTGATCTCATCACCTTGCCCTATCTCATGTCCGAGCGCATGGGCTCGTACAGGCTGGACGAAGCTGGTGCCATCGCCTTGCTGCTGATTGGCATTGCCACACTTCTCGCCTACATCGCAGACAAGGCCTGATTGTCATGCTGGAGCTTGATGCCCTCACCGTATCCTACCCCGACTTCACCGGGCGCTATTCGCTCATCGTCCCAAAGGGTGCTCTCTGCACCGTGATCGGCCCATCAGGTGGCGGCAAGACAACGATGCTGCACGCCGTCGCCGGGTTCGAGCCCGTGACATCAGGTCATCTGAGATACAGCGGCATGAACATGCAAGGCCTTACCCCCGCCGCCCGCCCCTGCTCGCTTCTGTTTCAGGATCACAACCTGTTTCCGCATCTGAATGCCGAACAGAACGTGGCACTGGGCATAAAGCCAAACCTGTCGCTCGACCGCCTCGACCGCGATATGGTGGCCGAGGCCCTCGCCGCCGTCGATCTCACCGATGAGGCGAAACGTCTGCCGGGCGAACTCTCCGGCGGCCAGCGCCAGCGCGTGGCTCTGGCCCGTGCGCTGGTGATGCGCCGCCCGCTACTTTTGCTCGATGAGCCGTTCGGCGCGCTCGATCCGGGCCTGCGCAAGTCGATGATCCGTCTGACCGACAAACTGCGCCAACGTCATGGCCTGACAGTGCTGATGACCATCCACACACCAGCCGACATCGCGGCAGTGGCCGACCTGGTCGCCTTCGTCGCGAACGGCAAGGTGCAGGATGTTGGCTCGCCGCGTGAGATGTTGCGCGCCGGGCGTTCGGCGGCCTTGGATGCCTTCATGGGGATTTGAAATGCGCCGTCATTCCGGGATGCCGCCAAGCGGCAGGCCCGGAACCCATCAATGGTAACGATAGGAAGCGGCCACGATCGTAACCGAATGCCCATGCTGCCATCAATGGGTTCCGGGCTCGGCTTCGCCGCCCCGGAATGACGGGCCTGCTAACGGCCAACCCGTGCCGTGACCTCGATCTCGATTTTCATATCGGGCTTGAGCAAGCCGCACACCACATAGATGCCTGCGGCTGGCCTGATTTCGCCAAACGCCTCGCCGCAAACCGCCAGCACAGGCTCACAAGAGGCCCGGTCGGTGACGAAGTATTGCGCGCGCACCACTTGGCTCAGCGACAAACCAGCCTCGGTGAGCACCGCTGCCAGTGTCTTGAAGATGTTTCGGGTTTGCGCCGTCACATCCTCGGGCAGTGTCATGGTGGCGTAGTCATAGCCTGTGGTGCCAGAGACAAACACAAAGTCGCCGTCAACCACGGCGCGCGAGTAGCCGAAGGCTGTTTCGAAGGGCGAGCCGGTGCTGATCAGGCGACGTGTCACCGCCCGGCCCTCAGTGCCTGCAGGATCTTGCCGCCTGCCCGGCCGGTTTGCGCCATGCCGAGGCGGCGCTCCTCGGCAGAGATCGCAGCGCGGCTGAGCGGGCCGATGCCGCCCGATGGCTCGCCGACATCATGACCGCGCGAAATCAGCAGGCGCTGCAACTCGCGGCGCTCCTCGCGCGACGTCGGCGGATCATCTGTCGGCCAGGCTTGCTGCACGCCGGGCTTGCCGCGCAGGCGGTCCGACAGGATCGAGATGGCCAACGCGTAGCTGTCGGCACCATTGTACGAAAATGCCGCGTCATAGTTCTTGAAGACGATCCAGGCCGGCCCGCCCCTGGCTGGGTAGACCAGCCCGCCGCTGCCGCCACTGAGCGCGCCGCCGCCCACGCGCGTGATGCCGCGCTGGGCATAGCTGGAAACTGCCGCGCGCGACGTGCGGCCCACCGGCCCGGAATAGCCTTCCGGCACATCGACCTCGTAGCCCCAGCTTGCGCCGGTCTGGAAGCCCGCCTTGGCCATGAAGTTGGCCGTGGAATGCAGCGCGTCGGGAATGGAGTCGACCAGATCGCGGCGTCCATCACCGTCGCCATCGACGGCAAGGCGCAGGTAGGTGGTGGGGATGAACTGGGTGTGCCCGAACGCGCCCGCCCACGAGCCCATCAGTTGCTCCTGACGCAAGTCGCCACGCTGGATGATCTTCATCGTGGCGATGAGTTCACCGCGGAAGAAATCGCGGCGGCGCGTCGCAAGGCAGGCCGCGGTCGACAACGCCTGCGGCAAGGACCAGCGCCCGCGCACCTTGCCGAAATTGCTCTCGACGCCCCAGACCGCGACAATTGTGTGCCGGTCGACGCCATAGCGTTGCTCGGCGGCGGCCAGTGTCGCGGCATGGGTGCGCAGCATCTGCCGCCCTTCCGCCACGCGCTCCTCGTCAACCAGCGCGCCAAGATAATCCCAGATCGCCGTCTTGAACTCCGGCTGGCTGTTCATCGCCTCGATCACCTTCGGGTCGGGCGTGACACCTGACATGGCGCGGTCGAACACAGCGCCGGATACACCTTGAGACAAGGCTGATGAGCGGATGCCGGCAACACAACTGTCAAAGTCAGCCAG
>JBOFFB010000526.1:0-1652 GCA_051648385.1 Allobosea sp. | reverse complement strand
CCTCCTTCAGGCCGCCGACAGCATCAGCCTTCGCCCAGTTGTCAATCGATTGCGCCGAGACGCCCAGCCCTCTCGCAACCGACGACAGCGATTGACCGCCACGCACCAGCCGAACAGCCTCCTGCTTGAACTCCAGCGTATAGCGCGCCCGCACGATTCCCGTCATGTCCGTTCCTCCAAAACTGATGATACACATTCAGCCTTGGGAGACGTTCTTCACGGGCAAGGTCACTTCAATCATGCCTGGCATTTCGAACTCCTCGAATTAATCCATCGGTTTGTAGAAATTCACGATCACCGAAGCAGCGCCAACAGAATGATGATCGGGATCGGCACACCAAGCATCCAGAACAGAATTCCTCGTCCCATGATTTTGCTCCTTCACCAGCGCATGTAGGTTGACAGATCGGTGTTCTCATCACGGTGGCGGCCACCAATGTTGGCGCCCCACCATGCGGCCGCGGCACCAAGCGCCATGGCAGCAGCAGTCAGGAACGCGACCAGAATGCCGATGCGGCGGGCCTTCTCGGCGGCAACCTTTGCCTGCTCGATGGCAGCCTTGGCCTGGGCGGTGGTGACGTCGATACGGCGTTCAACCTCGCCTTGCGCAAGACCGGTACGCGCCGCGATCGTGCGTGACATGTAGGCGCGATCATCCGCATTGAGCTGGCCGTCAGCAAAAGAGCGAGCGACAATGCGGCCAATCTGCTGTTTGGTCGGCTCATCCAGTCCTGTTGTATTGTCGCTGCGCGTCAGGGTGTCGATGGCGTAGTCTGCTGAAGAGCCTGCAGCCGAGCCGATGGCCGTGGTGGCCGTCCGGACGACGTCCGCGCCTGTGCGGGCCACACCGGAAACGGCGCTAGCAGCAATCATGGCCCCGACCACGATAGACAATGCCCAGACAACAAGTCCATGTGCGCCATCGCGCACCTTGACTTCCTGATCATTGGCATCGCCTGCCCGGCGGCGCAGCCGTCCTGTCACATAGGCACCTGCAATTAGGCTCGACAAGGCGATCCAGAGTACCCACAGGCCAGCGGCAACGCTCAAGCCCATCCCGGAAAGTCCAGACCCGGTGACCGAGGTCAGTGACAGACCCAGTGCTGCGCCAAAGCCCGACATCACCAGCGTGATGGCAGACGCAATGACGGTACCTGCAACGATGGCACCAAGGTCGACATATCCGCGGTCATGGTGGCTGGCTAATTCGACTTCGGCCATGGCATCGGTTTCGATTTTGTTGAGAGTGTTCATCACAACAATCTCAGCGCAATCCGAGGAACGACAGGATCGCCAGAACGATAACGACAGCTCCGACAAGATAAACGATTCCGTTCATGGCGATTTCCTCTTTGATGCGCGGCGGGATGCAGCGGCTTGAAAGATCAACGCCAACCACCGGTGAAGGTTCCGCGCCGGATGAATCGTAGGCAAGGGATGCCGGTTGCGCGCAAAGCGGCAATGCCCCAGCGCTTCCGCGCCGGGGCATCTTTCAGAACATCATCGATGATGAATTCAGAGGCTGGTTGTACGCCGAGTGTTGACGGCATCGTTGGACGAGTAAGGGCCACTGTCGTTGTCGAAGCTCTTCCAGCCTTCACCCTCATACATTGACCGGCGAGCAGGCAACGCAACATGCGAATGCTGATCGA
>JBOFFB010000525.1:0-9013 GCA_051648385.1 Allobosea sp. | reverse complement strand
CGATGTCCTGGTCGCTGGCGGCAACGGTTGTGACCAGCAGGCCTGCTTCCTGGACGGAAATCACTGCCGTGGCAGCAGCACCATCGGATGTGATGACGGGAGCCTCGTTCTGGTTGGTGACGGTGACGGCGATGGTCTGTGTGTCTGTGCCGCCAAGTCCGTCCGAGACCTGCACGATCACGTCATAGACATTGTTGCCTCCGACATCGGTCGGGGCCTCGAAATCGGGCGCTGCGACGAAGGTCAGCACGCCAGTTGCGCTGTTGATGACGAAGCGGGCGGCATCAGCGCCGCCGACGATGCTGTATCCGAGGACGGCACCCGCATCGGTGTCGGTGGCAGCGATGGTGGTAACGGTGGTGCCGTTTTCGGTGATGCCCAACGCCGCCGTGGCAAGCCCGCCATTGCTGACGATCACCGGCGCTTCATTCTGGTTGGTGACGGTGACGGCGATGGTCTGTGTGTCTGTGCCGCCAAGGCCGTCAAGTACTTGAACAACAATGTTATAGACATTGTCAGCCCCGACATCGGTTGGGATCTCGAAGTCAGCTGTCGACAGAAAACGCAACTGACCCGTCGCTGAGTTCAGACTGAAGAGCGCGGCATCCGGGCCGCCGGTAATTGCGAAGAAAAGAACCGCACCCCGATCCGGATCTGTTGCGGCAATGGTGGTGACGAGGCTGGTGCCCTCCTCGATCTGCAACGATGCTGAGTCCCCTCCGCCATTGGAAACGATCTCTGGCGCATCGTTGACGTTCAAGACCGAGACCACGATCGTCTGCTGGTCGAAAAGAAGACCATCTGATGCGCGGACGATGACTTGATATGTGTTGTCGCCATCCAGATCGAGTGGGTTCTCGAAATCTGCTGCGCTCAGCAAAGTCAAGGCGCCGGTCGCGCCATCGATAACAAAGCGCGCTGCATCCACGCCGCCAGCGATGGAGTAACTTACAACAGCACCGACATCAGGGTCTGAAGCAACGACTTGCGTGATGAATGTTGAACCTTCGTTGATCTGAACAGTGGCCAGCAGGCCACCACCGTTGGATAAAATGACGGGCGGTTCGCCAGTGTTCGTGACCTGAATCGTCAATGACTGTTGATCCGTCATGGTGCCGTCGCTTACCGTGACGACCACCTCGTAGGCGTTATTTCCATCTGCATCGAGCGGCAGCTCAAAATCCGGTCCGGCTGTGAAAGCGAGCAATCCCGTGAACGGGTCGATCACGAAGAATGCTGCGTCCGCCCCACCTGTGATGCTGTAGGTAAGTGCAGCGCCTTCCGGATCGCGTGCAGTGATCTGACCGACCGCGAGCAAGCTCTCAGCGTGCCCGATAGCAACGACGTCGGCACCACCATTGGCCGTTATGACAGGGGCTTCGTTCACGTCATCGAGTGAGATGGTGAACGCCCTGTCGAGCGACAATCCGCCCTGGTCGGTGACGCGAATGATGATGAGATGGTTTGGGCCACTTTCGAAATCGAGGCGAGTTCCATCAACAACCGTCAACTCGCCCGTCAGCGCGTTGATGGCGAAACGCCCGCCTGCATTGCCCCCTGGTGCCAAGGAGTAGCGCAAGATCGCATTGTCGTCGGGATCCTGGCCAGAAGCAGTGCCAACCACGGTTCCATTTGCAGCATTCTCTGCAACACGTGCATTGGACAGAATGATATCCGATGGTGGGTCATTGCTATTGACAATTGTGATGGCAAGCGATTGTCGGTCCAAGCCACCTTGGCCGTCGGACGCCTCGACCACAATCAGGTAAACGTTGTCGAAGTTGGCATCCGCCGGTCGTTCGAAGTCAGGCGTTGCGCGAAATGTGATGACGCCTGACACAGCATCGATCGTGAACGCCGCAGCATCAGCCCCAGCCGCGATTGCGTAGGTTATTGTGCTGTTGGCATCTTCGTCAGTCGCGATGACGGTGGTAATGATCGAGGTGTTTTCTGCAATCGTGATACCTGCCGACACACCGCCGCCGTTCGACGTGATCTCGGGAGCATCGTTGGCATCAAGGATCGTCAGTACGATGGGCGTGTCATAAGTCAGGCCGCCCTGATCGGTGAGCCGTACGATGACGAGTTGGCGGTTGCTTGCTTCGAAATCGATGAGATCTCCACGCACGAGCGTGATGAGGCCTGTCGTGGCATCAATCGCGAAACGACCGCTGGCATCGCCGTTCGGGGCGAACGAGTAGCGCACCACATCGCCGACATCGACATCCGTGCCCGTGACGGTCGCTATGCTGGTACCGGCTGCACTATTCTCAGCGAGATTTCCTCCGCTAAACGTGGCACCAACTGGCGCTTCGTTGAGATTTCGGATGGTCACCGAGATTGTCTGAGTGTCGATCTCCCTGCCATCGCTGACCTGGACCTCCACTTCGTACGTCCCGTTTCCGGACGCTGAATCCGGATCCTCGAAATCAGGGGGCGCTATGAAGTAAAGCTTCCCGTTGGTCCCGTTGATGGCAAACTTGGCAGCATCGCGACCACCGGAGATAGCAAAGAGGAGTGTGTCGGAGTTGTCGGGGTCGCTTGCCGTCATTGCGGTGATCTGTCGACCGTTTTCATCCATGACGAGGGATGCCGAGGTGCTGCCGCCGTCCGAGGTGATCGACGGGCTGCCATTTGCCTTCTGGATGACATTGCCGGTCTGCCCATCGACTTTGTCGGATCGTTCTGTCAGCGCCCCTTCGCCCTTAAGGCTCTGGTTTTGTTGCTCTTCGGCAAGACTGCTGGAACGCCGGAGCGAACCTGTTGGGCTATTGTCAGGGTCGGATTCGCTGGTTTGGCGCGTTCGCTCGGACGGCGCAGGTGTGTGGGCATAGCTCTGTGTCGCCGTCATCTGGACGGTCTGAGGTGCAGGCGGTGTCGGCGGCTCAGGCGAAGGACTTGCTGCCTGTCCAGGTGACGGCGTGCGTGCGTTGTCCGAAAGCGTCAACTGCGGCAGTTGGTCAACCAGCCTGATATCGCCTGCCGCTGCGATGACATTCTGCGGATCGGTCAAAAGTCCGCTGAAAACCAGTTGGGGTGGTTCTGCGGCGATCATGTTGAGCACGAACGATGGCAGGATCAAGCGTCCGCCATTGCTGAAAATCAAGATGACGTCGACATCCACGATGCTGACGCTGACATCAGCCAGAGTAAAGCCGAAGGTTACCTTCTGGGCGCTGTTGAGATCGACGATTCGGCGCTCGTTGGGTGCCGGCTGATCGATGACCATCACGCCTTGGGCAACAGTCGGTGCCATGGCTCCGTTGACGACAGCGCTGGTGGCTGCAGGGTTCAAAGCCGCTCCGGGACCCGCCTTCTGCTGCTCGCTTTCGTCAACGTCCAGCATTGAAACCTGTCAACTCCTGTGTTTTCCGGCGTCATCGGTACAACGCACCGGTTGCACATGGCACAGGCAGGCTATCCTCGCCCGATCTGACGTTGTCTGTTCGAGTTTAAAAGGTTCCTAACAAGACAGTTAAATTGTGGCCTGACGTCACGATTTCCCGAGAGAATTGTCAGTTTGAGCGCGAAAGTATGGCAGTCAGCGAGCCCGCGGCGCGCAGAATGTCGAAGGTGGCGCGTTGCCCTTCAAATTGGTTCTCGATCTGGTTGCGGCGGATGGTGAAGAACGACATCTGGCTGTCGAGCAACTCGAACACCGTCCGTTTTCCTCCCTTGAACTGTTCGAGGTAGAGCTGGCGGACTTTGCTGGCAGAGTTGACGCCTTCAGCGACAAGTCTGAGTTTACGACCAGATGAATCGATGGCCCGGTAAGCCTGGCGGATATCTGCCTCAAGCTGTTCGCGCTCATTGATGAAGCTGAACTCACCACCTTCGATTCGCGCAAGGATCTGTTGCTGGGTTGCTTCGCTCAGGCCTCCGTCCATGAGACGGTAGCGCATCGAGAGCATGGCGCGGGCCTCGCCTTGCGTACGGCCGCTGGGGCCGTTCCGAAAGTTCTTCGACTCGCTTTCGACTTCGAGGTTGATCTTGGGAAGGATCCCCGCGCGCTGGCTTTCCAGTTCCTTTCGGGATGACTGTGCTGTGGTCTGAAGTGCTGCAAGCCTCGGGTTGTTCGCCAGCATCTGTGCAATGGCAATCGCGGGACTACCGGGAAGAGAGCGTCTCACGTCAGGCGGGGCTATCAGCCGGTTTGGCTTGAAGCGGGTCAATCGTTCAAACTGATCTTCGGCGGATTTCAGCTGAAGGGTGACATCGGACCGGATTGCGCGGACGTCCACGAGCCTTGAATTGACGCGCTGGACATCCGCAATGGTTCCATGTCCTTCTTTTGCATGGGCCTGCACCACGCGCGCCAACTGCTCGTGTGCAGCGATGATCTCATCGACAAGAGCGACAAGCGCCCGCTGCTCAAGCACACGCAAATAACTCTGCGTGGTCTTGTAGGCGATGTCGTCGATCTTCTCCCGCACCTTGAGGCGCTCGGCATCGCGCAACAGTTCAGCCCGCTCGATATCGCTGCGCGCTGCGCCAAAATCATAGACGAGTTGGCGCAAGATCACCCCGCCGTCCATCCGACCATCGACCGTGTTGTTCGACGTTTTGTACGGAATGGTTTGGCCCTCATATGACCCGGCAAAGTTCATGCCCGTTGCCAGACGCAGGTCGGCGCTCGGGTAAAGGACTGCTCGGGCAATATCGACGCCTGCCTTGGCTTCGCGTGCCCGAGCCTGACTGATCTTGATCTCGGGATATGTCAGCACGGCATTCGCGATGGCATCGGCAAGCTTGACCGGGGGCGCTGGACGCGACGTCTGCCGGGTGGGGCCTGAGGTTGTTTGCCTGTCAGCGCGTTGCAGCGCGCCGGTCGCCAAAGGATCCTGGTTCATCGTTGGTTGCGATGACGTTTCCGCACCCGGGCGCAGATGCGGCGGCATTGTCAGAACGTTTTTGGGCAACGACGGAGCGGTTGACCTTGATGGCGAAGATTGGATGGCGTTGACGTCTGCGACGGGCACATTGATCCGGCTGCCATTGGTGGTCTGGGCTGCGGTCGGACCGACGGAACCGACGGCGGCGGCATCAATCTGCGCACCCGCGCCTTTTGCTTTCAGGCATGCCGAGAGGGAAAACGCGAAGAGGCACGCAGATGCGATGCGTCCCGCGGCACTGCAAAGTGCGCCCGTCACGGCAATTGATCGTCCGTTCGCGTTCACGCGCGGCAAGTTCAGCCCCAATACCCATAACTATTCACTAACCCTCTCTGATCATGGTCTGTTAACGTTAATGAACCCTGAAGCGTTGCGGCAGCTTGGCAAAAGAGCGGTGCAGGCAAACGCATCACCGGGCTCGACTGCTGATTGAGGTGGGCGGCGCTTCTGTGTTTGAAATGTCGATGCAATGTCAGCATCGGGTTGACTTCGCGCGGTTCTTCACCGATAGCACGGCGGAGTTTGATGCTGGTTTCGATGGAACCGGCTGTGTCGTGTTTCCGCAGTGCTATGGCTACAGCGCGCTGCGCCAAGGAGTGGGTATCATGAAGATCCGCAATTCATTGAAGTCGCTGCGCGCGCGTCACCGCGACAACCAGCTTGTGCGCCGCAAGGGCCGCATCTACATTATCAACAAGACCCAGAAGCGCTTCAAAGCGAA
Source organism: Allobosea sp. (assembly GCA_051648385.1). Classification (GTDB taxonomy): domain Bacteria; phylum Pseudomonadota; class Alphaproteobacteria; order Rhizobiales; family Beijerinckiaceae; genus Allobosea. Next base: position 3,400 of record JBOFFB010000525.1, on the reverse strand, counting down.
GCAGGCCTGAGGTCTGGATGCGGCCCCACGCGGCCGTCGGACCATCACAATTTCTTGAAGATTGCGGCGGCCTTGATCGGGCCGCCGTTTTCGTTTGACCACAAGGTGCCGCGCGCTATCATCGTGCTCATGACGAAGCTCGGACGAATGGCCGTTTGCATGTCGTGGTCAACTGCCGCGCTGGCAGCCTTGTTGCTGCTGGCTGGACAGGCCGCAGCTCAGCAGCCGCAAGCACCCGGACGCAGTCCAGCTCCTCCTGCCACCAGTCCCTCAGCACCCACTCCACCTGCTGCGACACAACAAAACCAGCCCCAAACTCAACCCCAGACTCAACCCCAGACTCTTGCGACCCTTTACGAGCGTCTGCGCGCCTCGGGTTCCACGCAGGAAGCCGAAGTGATCGTGCGTCAGATCGCCCGGCGCTGGGGCCGGTCTGGCAGCGACACATCGGATTTGCTGATGGCCCGGGCGCGTCAGGCGCTCGGCTCGCAGAACGGTGCACTGGCAGTCGAGTTGCTGGACCGTATCATCGCGTTGCAACCAACCTGGGCCGAGGCCTGGCATGTTCGCGGGCTTGCTTTTTTCGTGATGCAGGATGACGGGCGTGCTCTGGTCGACTTTCGCGAGGCGTTGAGGCGCGAACCTCAGCATTTCATGGCACTTGGCATGGCAGCCGCAGCCTTGCAGCGGCAAGGTGACGAACGTAGCGCACTGACGGCTTTTCGCGCCTTGCAGGAGATGCACCCGTTCTTCACCGGCGTGAAGGACGCAATCGAGAAGCTCAAACCAAATGTCGATGGCCGCGATGCCTGATCGGCCAACGGTTTGAGCAGCCGCCAGAACAGCGCATGATCCTGAGCTTTCTCAGTGCCATGGGTCTTGGCGTGGCAGGCGGCTGGACAGCCACGAGCTTCGCTGCGGCGTCAGCCGAGGCACGGCATCCGCCAAATGGCCGGTTTGTTGCAATTCCAGCAGGCAAACTGCATGTGGTTGACAGTGGCGCGCCGTTCGAGGGTGCGCCGGTGGTCGTGCTGATCCACGGTGCTTCAAGCTCGCACGCCGACCTCTTGTCAGTGCTTGGCCCGCGCCTTTCTTCAGGTGCGCGCGTGATCGCGTTTGACCGACCGGGCCATGGCTGGAGCGACAGGCTCGGAGGGCGCGAGATGGCGAGCCCGGCGCTGCAGGGCGATGCGCTCTGTGCTGCGCTGGATGTGATGGGCATCGAGAAAGCCATTCTCGTTGCGCACTCGCTGGCCGGTGCGACGGCACTGAGCATGGCACTGAGGCGTCCTGACCAGGTTGGCGGTCTCGTGCTGCTCGGAGCCGTCAGCCATCCATGGCCCGACCGCTCGATCACCTGGTACTATCATCCAGCGTCGAAGCCCATTCTGGGCCCGCTGTTCGCGCGGCTGCTTGCGATCCCGGCTGGCACGATTGTGCTTGAGAACTCGATTGACGGGGTTTTCGCGCCGCAATCGGCCCCGCCGGGGTATGCGACAAGTGCCGAGGTCAGGCTCGTGCTGCGCCCGGCGACGTTTGTGGCCAACGCCGAAGACGTGTCGGTGCTTTGCGATTTCGTCGAGGCACAGGCACCACGTTATGGCGAACTCGAGATGCCTGTCACCGCTATCGCCGGTCAGGACGATACGGTGGTTTGGACCGACATCCACTCGCGGGAGCTGGTGAAACAGGTGAAGAACGGACGCCTGATCGCCTTGCCGGGCATCGGCCATATGCCGCATCACGTTGTTCCGGACCTCATCGCCGGGGAAGTACTAGAGCTTTGCGCACAAAAGTGGGTACCGGTTTTGTGAGTACGCAATACTCTATTTTATTATGATTTGGCGATTGCGAATGGCTTCATCCTTGCCTGATCATTCGTCGCCAGCTGCGATGAGGCTGGCATTTCCGCCTGCAGCAGCGGTGTTGATCGTTACTGTCTGTTCGGTCGCGAAGCGGGCCAGATAGTGCGGGCCTCCTGCCTTTGGGCCAGTGCCTGACAGGCCAGAGCCGCCGAAAGGCTGCACGCCGACCACGGCACCAATCATGTTGCGGTTGACATAGATATTGCCGACCGTGAGGCGTTCGATGATGCGCTCGACCGTCCCATCGATGCGCGAGTGAACACCCAGTGTCAGTCCGTAGCCGGTGGCATCGATGGCGTCGACAAGGGCTTCGAGCTGGTCCGCCTTGTAGCGCACCACGTGCAAGACAGGGCCGAAGTGCTCCTCGGCCAAATCATTCACGCGCGCCAGATCGATCATGTGGGGGGCGACAAAGTGGCCATCCAGTCCTGGCAGCTCGCCTGCGAAAGCGACCCGCTTCTGTGCCGCCATCACGGCAATGTGCCTGTCCAGCCGCGCTTTTGCGGCAGCATCGATGACGGGTCCGACATGGACAGACAGATCGCGTGGGTCGCCGAGTTTGAGCTCGCGCGCTGCGCCCTTGATCATGGCAATCACCTTGTCGGCCACGTCCTCCTGCACGCAGAGCAGGCGCAGGGCCGAACAGCGCTGGCCAGCGGAGCGGAAGGCCGACATCACCACATCATCCGCCACCTGCTCGGGAAGCGCGGTCGCATCGACGATCATTGCGTTGATCCCGCCTGTCTCGGCGATCAACGGCACGATCGGGCCATCCTTGGCTGCAAGCGTACGGTTGATGGCCCGTGCTGTTGCGGTAGAGCCGGTGAAGGCGACGCCCGCAGCCAGCTTGTGGGCGGTGAGAGCGGCGCCCATCGCGCCATCGCCAAGCACGAGATGCAGGGCAGATTTCGGGATGCCGGCTTCATGCAGGAGCCGCACCGTCTCGAAGGCGATCAGCGGTGTCTGCGGCGCGGGTTTGGCCACCACCGTGTTGCCCGCAACCAGTGCAGCCGCAACCTGCCCGGCAAAAATCGCCAGAGGAAAGTTCCACGGCGCGATGCACACGAAGGCCCCGCGGCCGCGCAAGCTGAGCCGGTTGTCCTCGCCCGTCGGACCGGGAAGGGATGTCGGTGTTCCAAATTGCCTGCGGGCCTCGACGGCATAGTAGCGGCAGAAGTCGACCGCTTCGCGCACTTCCGCCAGCGCATCATCCAGCGTCTTGCCAGCCTCGGCCTGAAGCAGGGCGAGGAGTCTGGCACGGCGGGCTTCCATCAGGTCCGCCGCCTTTTCGAGCGCCTCCGCGCGCGTCTTTACCGGCGTCGCGGCCCAGGCTCGGAAACCTGTGCGGGCTGCTTCCATTGCCGTTGCCGCATCGGAGGGGCCTGCTTCAGTGACGTGGCCGATGGTTTTACCATCGATTGGCGACGTGATGGCACGCCGCGCACTGCTCAACCACATCGATGGTCCGCCGGCTAACATCCACACATTCGGTGCGCCGGACGACCCGACGGCCACCGGCGACGATGCGCTCGAGG
>JBOFFB010000524.1:0-4619 GCA_051648385.1 Allobosea sp. | reverse complement strand
TGGCCTCACCGACGAGAAGATCGAGCCCGTCACCAAGGAGATCGAGGAGGCCGGCAACACGGACGCGCAAGGCAAGGCGACGGTCGCCGTGACCTTGCCGGAAAGCGAGGCGCAAAGACCGCTTGAAGCCACCATCAAGCTGCGTGTCGGCGAATCTGGCGGGCGGGCTGTGGAGCGCACGCTCAAGCTACCGGTGGCGCTCGACGGACCGGTCGTTGCCGTCAAGAAGCTGTTCGAGGACGGCGCTCTCAGCGCTGGTGCCAACGCCAACTTCGCCGTGATCGCCGCCAATCCGGACGGCACGCGCATCAGCCGCAGCGGCCTCAACTGGACGGTGAGCCGCCTTGACCGGACCTGGCAGTGGTACCTGGCCGATGGCCGCTGGAACTACGAACCAACCCGCACCAGCCGCCGTGTGGCGGATGGGCGCATCGATGTCGGCACCGGTGATCCAGCCCGCCTTGCGATCCCCGCAGATTGGGGCACCTACCGGCTCGACATCAGCATGGGCGCGGCACAGACCTCGCTGACCTATTCCGTCGGCTACTCTGGCGAACTGACGGCGGATGCCCCCGATGTGCTCGATGTGGCGCTTGACAAGGCAGCTTATGCCAATGGCGAGGCCATGGTGCTCAACATCAAGCCGCGCTTTGCCGGGCGTGCCACCGTCGCCATCATCGGCGACAAGGCGCAAAGCTGGCGCGAGATCGATCTGCCGGCGGGCGGTGCGCAGGTGCGTCTTGCCGCCAGTGGTGATTGGGGTGCCGGTGCCTATGCCGTCGTGCTGGCCCACCGCCCGCTCGATCAGGCGGCCAAGCGCATGCCGGGCCGCGCCATGGGCGTGGCCTGGTTCTCGGTTGACCGCGCGGCGAAAACGCTGCCAGTGGCGCTCGACCTGCCGGCCCGCATCAGGCCGCGCACTGCGCTTGACATCCCGGTCACGCTGGCGGGGCTCGGTGCCGGAGAAGAGGCTTTTATCACGGTCTCGGCAGTCGATGTCGGCATCCTCAACCTGACCCGCCATGAGCCGCCCAAGCCGGGCGACCACTTCTTCGGACAACGCCAACTCAGCGGCGAGATGCGTGATCTTTACGGCTTCCTGATCGACGGCATGCAAGGCGTTCGCGGCGCAATTCGCTCGGGCGGCGATGCTGGTGTCGACACGTCCATCTCGCCACCACGGGAGGCGCCGCTTGCGCGCTATTCCGGCGTCGTCAAGGTTGGCGCGGACGGCAAGGCACAGGTGTCGTTCGACATCCCGGCTTTCGATGGCGCGGTACGTGTCGATGTCATGGCATGGACCGCCAACAAGGTCGGCACGGCCTCGCAGGAGGTTATCATCCGCAATGCGCTGGTGGCGCAGGCCACGTTGCCGCGCTTCCTGAGCATCGGCGACCGCTCGCGCTTCCATGTCCGCATCGACAATGTCGAAGGGCCGGCAGGTGATTACGCGGTCGAGATCGAGCCTTCCGGTCCGCTGGTGATGCCGGCGGATGCGCTGACGCGCCGCCTGACACTGGCGACGGGACAAGCAGCGCAGTTGAGCATTCCAGTGACGGCTGCAGGCGTCGGCGACGGCAATGTCACGCTTCGCCTCTCTGGCCCGAACGGGGCCGGCGTGCAGCGCAGCCTGCCGATCCGCGTATCACCGGGCTCTGATGCCATCCTGCGCCGTGTGGTGCGCCGGATTGCGCCCGGCGAGAGCCTGACCGTGTCGTCGGACCTGACGCAAGACATGTTGCCCGGTTCCGGCAGCGTTTCGACCTCGGTGTCGCTCTATGGCGGCATCGATGTGCCCGCGCTGCTGGCCGCGCTCGACCGCTATCCGTATGGCTGCACCGAGCAGATCGTCAGCCGCGCCATGCCGCTGCTTTACGTCAATCAGCTCGCCTCCCGCGAGCGGCTGGCTCTCGATGACAAACTCGATGAACGCATTCGCGATGCGGTTGACCGGGTGCTGGCGCGGCAGGATTCGTCCGGCTCGTTCGGCGTCTGGAGCGTTGGCGGCGATGATCTCTGGCTCGATGCCTTCGCTCTCGATTTCCTGACACGTGCCCGCGAAAAGGGCGTGACTGTGCCGCAGCGCGCGCTCGACCACGGGCTTGACCGCTTGCGCAACCAGATCGTCAACCAGCCTGAATTCAAGGCGGATGGCGGCGAGAAGATCACCTATGCGCTTTACGTGCTGGCCCGCAATGGCCGCCCGATGATGAGCGACCTGCGCTACATCCTCGACACCAAGCTCAGCGAAGCGCCAACGCCACTTGCGCGAGCGCAGATCGCGGCGGCGCTTGGCCTCCTGGGTGACCGGGCGCGGGCAGAGCGGGGCTTCAAAGATGCCATCGGCGCGCTGGCCGCGCTGCGCGATGACGCAACGAACTCGCGCCGCGACTATGGCTCGCGGCTGCGCGATGCGGCTGCGATCCTGACGCTGGCGGCAGAAAACAATGCCAGCGGCGCGGACCTGATCCAGACCGCCTCCATCGTCAACGAGGCCCGCACAGCCAGCCGCTACACCTCCACCCAGGAAAACGCTTGGCTGGTGATGGCAGCGCAAGCTGGCCTGCGCGATGCCGCAGCAATCAGCCTGACGGTTGACGGCGCACCCCACACCGGTGCGCTGCATCGCTCGGACCGGGCGGCGGCACTGGAAGGCAAGCCGCTGGTGATCGCCAATCGCGGGGCCAACCCTGTTGATGCTGTACTCAGCGTCAGCGGCAATCCGCTGGAGCCGCAGCCTGCTGCCATGCAGGGGTATCAGGTCGAGCGCGCCTACTACCGGCTCAACGGTACGAAGGTCGATGCAGCAACGGTCGCGCAGAATGACCGGCTGGTCGTGGTGCTGACCGTGACCGAGCGCGAGAAGCGGCGTGGCTCGCTGATGCTGGTCGACCACCTGCCCGCCGGGCTGGAGATCGACAACCCGAACCTGGTGGACTCAGGCAAGGTCGAGGCCTTGGCCTGGCTCAAACGCGAGGTCGAGCCGGTCACCACCGAATACCGCGATGACCGCTTCGTCGCCGTGTTCGACCGCTGGGATGACAATCAGGCGATCTACTCTGTCGCCTACATGGTCCGCGCCGTCTCGCCGGGCCGCTACATCCACCCGCCCGCCGTGATCGAAGACATGTATCGCCCCGAGAAATTCGGGCGCACGGCCTATGGCCAGATCGAGGTGACAGGCCGGTGAGACATTTGCGCTCTTCGTCATTCCGGGGCGGCGCAGCCGAGCCCGGAACCCATCAACGCCAATGTTTAGGCTTTGCCGCTGATGGGTTCCGGGCTCTTCGGGATGCGAAGCCCCGGAATGACGACGGGGTGTGGATATGAAACCTCTACGCGCCCTCGTCGGCGTCACCCTCGCCGCTGCACTCGTTACCACCGGCGGCATCACCGCCATGTGGCGAAGCCTGCCGCCACTCGAGCTAGCCGAAGCCCACGAGCGTTCCGTCACCGTCTCGGACCGGCATGGACGCCTCTTGCGCGCCTTCACCACAGATGAGGGGCGCTGGCGGCTACCGCTGACGACAAACGAGGTTGACCCGCGCTTTGTGGCGCTGCTGAAAGCCTACGAGGACCGCCGCTTTGACACCCATCGCGGCGTTGACCCTGCCGCGTTTGTGCGGGCCGGATGGCAGATGCTGCGCCATGGCCGCGTGATCTCCGGCGGCTCGACGCTGAGCATGCAGGTGGCGCGACTGGTGGAGCCTCGCGGCGAACGCTCGCTGGGCATGAAGCTAAGGCAGGCCCTGCGTGCACTCGAGCTGGAGCGGCGCTATAGCAAGCGCGAAATTCTCGATCTTTACCTGACGCTTGCGCCTTACGGCGGCAACCTCGAAGGCCTGCGCGCGGCGACATGGTCGTATCTCGGCAAGGAGCCGCGCCGTCTCACCCTCGCCGAGCGGGCGCTGCTGGTCGCACTGCCACAAAGCCCGGAAACCCGCCGCCCGGACAGGCACGCAGCCAACCTGAAACGCGTTCGTGATGGGGTGATCGGGCGTGCGCTGGCCGCTGGGCTCGCCACGCCAGAGGAGGCCGCACAAGCGCGGGGCGAACCCGTGCCGACCGCGCGCCAGCTCTTTCCAATGCTGGCGGCACATGCAGCCGAGCAGGCGCTGAGCGCAGCACCGGAGGCGCGTCAGCACAGGCTGAGCATCGATGCAGGCTGGCAGGCTGGGCTCGAACAGCTGACGCGTGACCGTGTCGAGCCGCTGGGTGCAAGGCTGGGGGCTGCCGTGCTGGTGGTCGAGCACGCCACCGGCAAGGTCCGCGCCCATGTCGGCGGGCTTGGGCTGATGAGCCGCGAGCGGGCCGGTGCAATCGATCTTGCGCAGGCCGTTCGCTCGCCGGGCTCAGCGCTGAAGCCCTTCATCTACGCGCTGGCGTTCGAGCAGGGCATCGCGCACCCCGAAACCATGCTGGAAGACCGGCCCAACCGCTATGGGGCCTATGCGCCGGAGAACTTTGATCTCGGCTTCCAGGGCAATGTCAGCGCCCGCACTGCCTTGCAGCAATCGCTCAACCTGCCCGCCATCGAACTGTTGGCCGAGGTCGGCCCACAGCGGCTGCTCAGCCGCCTTGGCGGCGCCGGTGCGGCAATGGTACTGCCGAAGGATGGC
>JBOFFB010000523.1:0-2109 GCA_051648385.1 Allobosea sp. | reverse complement strand
CATCACGATCCCGACTCAATTGTTGATTTCCGGCTCAGATTTTGTCGTGCGCCAGTCGCCGCAGCACAAATTCTTCGTCGGCCTCGGCACGCCGATCAAGGAACGCCACGTCCTTCCGGGCTTCTTTCATGACACGCTTGGCGAACGCGATCGTGCAATTGCCATCACCCATGCGCGCCGCTTTCTCCTTGAGAGGTTTGATGCGCCGCTTCATCGCCCCAACCTGACTGAGGCGCATCTGTCTAACTATACGCGCGATGAGGCGGATGAGCTTGCATCACCGCTTCCGCTGCTGTCGGCAAAGGGCCTCTACTGGAGAGCCTATCGCGCCAATCTCCGTCTTGGAGGCTCGATGTCCAGCGGCATTTCGCTCGGGCTCAAGACCGGCTTCGATTCAGGCTCCACCCTCGATTACGTTTATCGCAACACGGTCGAGGGCGTTGGTCCACTCGGTCGCTTCTTGGACAGAACCTATCTCGATGCCATCGGCTGGCGCGGCATCCGTCAGCGCAAACTCCATGTCGAAGAGTTAATCAGGCATGCGTTGGACCGCCTTTCCGCTTTGGGAACGCCTGCGCACATCATCGATATAGCTGCCGGTCACGGACGCTATGTGCTCGATGCTTTGACTGGTGGGACGACGTTGCCGCAATCGATCCTTCTTCGAGACTATCAGGAACTGAACGTTGAAGGCGGCCGCAAGCTGATCCTTGAAAAAGGCCTTCAGGAGATTGCCAGGTTTGAAAAAGCTGACGCCTTTGACCGAGATAGTATCGCCAGCGCGTCACCGCGCCCAACACTTGGGATTGTCTCCGGCCTTTATGAGCTGTTCCCCGACAACAGCCTTCTGAAGCGCTCGCTCGAAGGCCTGGCAGCAGCAATCCCCGCAGGCGGGTGTCTGGTCTACACAAATCAGCCATGGCACCCGCAACTCGAGATGATCGCGCGGGCTCTCACGTCGCACCGGCAAGGCGAGGCTTGGGTCATGCGCCGCCGCACCCAAGAGGAAATAGACCAACTTGTTGCCATGGCCGGTTTCCGGAAAGTCGACCAACGCATCGACGAATGGGGCATTTTCACCGTTTCGCTCGCCGTTCGCGAGATGGAAGCCACCTGTGCCGCGAGACAGCCATGACTGCTGCGCAAGCTGATCAAGCGCCGTCACGGCCATATGGACGGGCGATCCTGATACTGATGGGCCTCGGTGCGTTCTTTTATGCAAGCTACGGGTTTTCAAACTGGCTCGCCGGCACACGCTTGGAAGTTCCCTCGATCGTTTTCGAGTGGGAGAAAGCTGTGCCGTTTCTTGCGTGGACCATCTTGCCCTACTGGTCGACAAACCTGTTCTACGCGGCTTCGGTTCTGTTGTCGCGCAGCCGTATGGATCTCGAAATTCATGCAAAGCGACTGCTGACAGCGCAACTGGTTGCGGTGTTCTTCTTTGTCATTGCGCCCCTGAAGTTTTCCTGGCCAAAGCCGGACACCAGTGGCCTTTTTGGCTTCATGTTCGAAGCGCTGGGTGCCTTTGATCAGCCTTTCAATCAGGCACCGTCGCTTCACGTGGCCCTGACGGTCATTTTCATTGCCCGGTTCGCTTTCTTGATGCCACGGGCTGTCTTCCCGATCTTTCTCGCGTGGTCAGTGCTTGTCACAGCGTCGGTCATGACCACGTTCCAGCACCATTTCATCGATATTCCCACCGGCGCGCTGCTAGGCCTTTTCTGCCTGTGGCTGTGGCGTGATGATGGTTCAAATGCGCTTGAGAATGCGCGATTCACCCGGGATCCGCATCGCTTGCGCCTGGGCGGGCTTTACGGACTCTGTGCGATTGTCATGGGGAGTGTTGGCTTGTTTCTTGGCGATGGATGGCTCTGGCTCCTGTGGCCTGCAATGTCGCTTCTGAGCGTTGCTACCGCTTACATCGTGCTTGGCAGCGCCTTGTTCATGAAAAGCAAGCATGGCGTCATTGGCTTGCCAGCGAGGATCGTTCTTGCGCCATACCTTGCTGCTGCATGGCTGAACTCACGCCTCTGGACATGGCAAGAGCCCGCCTTCGTCAAGATTGCAGACAACGTCTATATAGGTCGCTACCCGGATGGAAAATCCGCG
>JBOFFB010000522.1:0-1968 GCA_051648385.1 Allobosea sp. | reverse complement strand
TATCGGACTGTTTCTTTGAACAAGCCGCATCCCAAACCGACTGCGCTTGATCGCGCCGCCGAAGCGCTGATCCGCAAGGATCACCCGACGCTGGCGGGTGCGCCCGAGGGCTTCGACGCGCTGGCGCTGGCCTCGATTGCGCGCAAGCTTGCTGTGCGCATCGAAGCACCAGCGGTTGCAGTGTTCGTGTCGCGTGATGACAAACGCATGCAACGCCTTGAAAATGCGCTGCGTTTCACTGCGCCCGATATCGAAATACTGGCCCTTCCGGCTTGGGATTGCCAGCCCTATGATCGCGCCTCGCCCAATGGCGCGATTGTGGCGCGGCGTATGACAACGCTGGCGCGGCTTGCACGTACCCGCTCTGGCGAAGCCAAGCCGCGCGTGTTGTTGACGACAATCAATGCTGCCTTGCAACGCCTGCCCGCGAAAGCGCTGGTCGGGGCGCAGAGTTTTGCGGCAGCACCAGGCAACCTCGTCGATACGCGCGAGCTCAGCGCCTGGCTCGATATGGGTGGTTACATGCGCGCTTCGACCGTGCGCGAGACCGGCGAATACGCGGTGCGTGGCGGAATCGTCGATCTGTTTCCACCCGGCATGCCGAACCCGATCAGGCTTGATTTCTTTGGTGACGCGCTCGAATCGATCCGCACCTTCGATCCGGAAACCCAGCGCTCGCTGGCGACGATGCGGGCGCTCGATCTGGTGCCTGTCTCCGAGACGCAGTTGACTACTGAAACGATCCGCCGCTTTCGGCAAGGCTATCTCGCTGCCTTCGGCACGCCAGGCCGCAACGACACGCTCTACGAGACGGTGTCTGAAGGCCGCCGCTTTGCTGGCATGGAGCACTGGTTGCCGCTGTTTCACGAGCGGATGGACACGCTGTTCGACTATGTCGGCGATGCATCATGGTTTCTCGATCCAGCCATGACCGAGGTCATGACCGAGCGCTTGTCCCAGATCGAGGAGTACTATTCCGCCCGCAAGGAGGCCGTCGAGCAGAATGCTTCGGGTACACCCTACAACCCGCTGAAACCTGCCGCGCTCTATCTCACGGAAGAAGAGTGGCGCGAGCGGCTGAACGCCGTTGGCCATGCACAAGTCACACCGTTCGCGATGCCTGATAGCGAAGGCCGCTTGGTGATTGACTGCGGAGCGCGGCAGGGCCGGAGCTTTGCCGCCGAGCGGGCGGTCGACACCGGCAATGTCTTCGATGCCGTGGTGGCGCACATCGGTGCACTGCAGGCCAAGGGCAAGCGCGTGCTGGTGGCGGGCTGGTCGGAAGGCTCACGCGAGCGGCTGGCACATGTGCTCAGCGATCACGGGCTGAAGAGTGCCGAGATGGTCGGCTCGCTCGGTGCGACCAAGAGTTTCGCGCCCGAAACCGTTGGCCTTGTCGTCTGGGGACTCGAGCAGGGCTTCGAGACTGGCAAGCTTGCGGTGATCGGTGAGCAGGACATCCTCGGTGATCGCCTGATCCGCACCAGGCGCGCCTCGAAGAAAGCCAGCCACTACATCACCGAAGCGGCTTCGCTGACACCGGGTGACCTTGTCGTGCATGTCGACCACGGCATCGGTCGCTTCATTGGCTTGAAAACCATCACGGCGGCTGGTGCGCCGCATGACTGCCTCGAAATTCACTACAACGCCGGCGACAAGCTGTTCCTGCCGGTGGAGAACATCGAGCTTCTGTCGCGTTACGGCTCGGAAGACACTGAAGTGCAGCTCGACCGCCTCGGTGGTCCGGGCTGGCAGGCCCGCAAGGCCAAGATGAAGCAGCGCATCCGTGAGATCGCGGGCAAGCTGATCCAGATCGCGGCGGCGCGGCTGCTGAAGGACGCGCCGAAGATCACCTTGCCGGAAGGGCTCTATGACGAGTTCGCCGCGCGTTTCCCCTATGAGGAGACCGAGGACCAACTCAGCGCCATCGATGCCGTAGTCGACGATCTTGGGCTTGGCCGGCCGATG
>JBOFFB010000521.1:0-1673 GCA_051648385.1 Allobosea sp. | reverse complement strand
GTAGTTGCTTGATGCGTTCGACGAAAGACTTCACCGTGTCTTGGCCGTAGGCATAGTCAGGTGCGATGGTGGCGACGCGCTTGACATCCTTCCACTTCGACAGGATTTCGGCAGCCGCGCGACCTTCCGTGGTCGTGTTCTTGGCTACGCGGAAAACGAACGGATGCAGCGTATCAGGCGCGGTCAGGCGGTCTGTCGCCGGAGCCGGCGCGATGAAGACAACCTTGTTTTCCTTCGCGATCTCGGAAACCGCCGGCCCCTCCGCAGACGTAAATGTTCCGATCAGAAAGTTAACCCGCTCGCGGGTGATCAGTTCGCGCGCAACCCGCACCGCTTCGTCGGGCCGCAGCTTGGTATCGCGCGGTAGAATCTCGATCTTGCGGCCGAGCACGCCGCCGGATTTGTTGATCTGCTCAGCATACATCTGGGCGCCCTTCAGAACTGGAACGCCGAATTGCGCGCCCGAACCCGACATCACGATCGGGAATCCAACACGAATAGAATCTTGCGCCTGAGCACTCCCCGCGAGCGCCAAGTCTCCGATAGAAGCGGCTCCAATAAACGCAGCTGCAATTAATCTGGCCGCGCAGCGGCCTGTCGCGAGCATCGACATCTGTTTCTCCCTCGGTGTGTACGCTTCTGCGAGCGTTCGGTATGTGCAGTAACGCTATCGAGGAAAAAAACTGCTGTGCAGTCGCAATTTATGTAACGCACTGTGCATTTTTGAATCGCGCGCCGATGACGCAATGCAAATACGCACCGTGCGTTTCGAGAATGCAGCGCCTCCGCGAAAGCCTTTCGGCGAGAGCGATGCTATTGTAACTGCAGTGTTACGCAGATGAGGAGCAACTCATGCCGCAATCAGCTCGTCAAATAACCCCAGCACGATGGCTAAGGGTGTGCATCGCACTCGTTCGAGCGGTGCACCTTGCCCTCCGCCATACACCGATCCACTGACCTGCATCGGACGAGAACTTCGCCGTCGTATTGGCGCGCTGCTCGGTGCCTCACCATCCACGTACACGACAAAAAGGGGCTCGGCGAATGACGCCGAGCCCAGTTTGGGATGCTTACCTCGGTGGGGTGGGAAGCGCTCCCTTCGGAGTCTGTGAAGCTTTACGGTGTTGTCCGGAAGCTGACGCCAACAAACAGAGCGGCTAGAAGAGGAGCGGCGAAGAACAGCCATACCTGAGATAGCGCGTGGCTTCCCACGAAGAGAGCGGGACCAAGACTTCGCGCGGGATTTAACGACACACCGGTGACGTTAATGAACGCCACGATGATGACGGTGAGCGCAGCGCCGATCGCCAGACCGGCCGCATCGACCACAGAATCCTTCGACGTTGCGCCAAGAATGACCGCGAGGAAAATGGCCGTCGCGACGAACTCGGTGACGAACGCGGCAAGGACACTATACTGCCCAAGATACCCTGCCCCCCAGCCATTCTGCCCAAGGCCGGACGCAGCAACATCGAAGTGACCTGCCAGTTTTCCGTTCAGGATCATCAGGAGCAGGCCTGCGCCTATGATGCCTCCGGCCAATTGCGCCGCAACGTATCCGATCACCTCGCGCGATTGAAATCTTTTCGCCGCCCAGAGCGCCAGAGTAACAGCAGGATTGATGTGGCATCCCGAGACCGAGCCCAACGCATAGATCAGCGCAGTCACCGTAA
>JBOFFB010000520.1:0-5521 GCA_051648385.1 Allobosea sp. | reverse complement strand
TGCCGCGCGACCCCGCCAGAAGGCCGTGCGGGCCAGCGATATCGGCGTTTCGGCCTGCTTCGCGGCAGCCTCGAAATGTCCGGCGGCCTTGAGTGGATCATTGAGAAAACGCAAAGCGATCCAGCCGGCATGCCACTCTGCCTCGATGATCGATTGCGGCTTTTCGGCAGAATGTTCGGCTGCGACCTTGTAGGCTTCGACATTGAGGCCCTTGTCGAGGAGTTGCCGGGCGATCAGCCGCCGCTCGACCCACCACTCGTCACCATCGACCAGAACGCCTGCGTCGCGCGGCAAGCCGGCGATCAGCTTCGCAGAGAGATCGGCCTCCTGCTTGCGACGGTGATTCTGCGCCTGTGCAAAGATATATGACGAGTCCCCACGCAAGGCCGCCGGCACAGCCGCCAGTGCACCCGCCGCGCCGGACGACTTGCGCGATACCGCGATACGGGCCTGCATCAACCGGACATGATCCGCCCCAGCCCGCTGAGCGCTGCGCAAGGCCGCTTCGGAATTGTCCCTGAACAGATATTGTTCCATCCGGTTGCGGTGATCGCGCTGCGTCAGGACATCGCCAAACGACTTCAGGATCATGCTTTCGAGGTCACGCCCAAGATGGTCATCACGCCAGATCAGCTTGACCAGTCGGTCCGCTTCGGCGTTTTCGCCCACTTGCTTCAGCGCCAGCACATGGGCGGCACGGCCCGCGGGGCCGAGTGGCGCGCGCCCGGCAAAAAAAGCCAACACGCGTTGCGCGGGAACACGCTGAGACAGCAGCGCTTCCTCGGCGCGCCTTTGCAGCGGAGGCAGGGGCACCCAGTCGGCATGGTCATCCATGAAGCGGACGATCCGCGCGAATGACACCTGCGGCGAGCCGCTGCGCACCAGCGCCCATTCGGCTGCAAGGCGGGCATTGCTGTGAACGATCTCGCCAAGGGTCTTGTCGGCGTCGCCGATCCGCCCGCGTTCGACCAACTGGATTGTCGTCTTGAGCCGCGCCAGATCATCCTGTGAAATCGGGTGCTCGGCAACCTTGGTCAGCCTCGTCGCGGTGATCGTGGAGGTGGCTTGCTGATCGAAGCCCATGGTGGGCACAAACATGGCAAGGTCGAGCGGGGCGGGCACTATTTCGCCAAGCTGAAACGCGATGATCTGTTCTGCTGATGGCTCGAACCACGAAACATCATCAATGGCCGAAGCGGGCAGGGTGCCGAGCACCGCAACGATGGCTGTTGCCGCAAATTGCCGCAAAAGGCGCTGATGTTGAGGAAATCCTTGGCGATTTTCGGACTTTGCGGGGCTGTTCATCCCCCATTAGTGCGGCAGTAAGGTTGACGAAATCCTAAGCGCCCTGACATGGCTGTTCGCCGCGCTATGGCTTTTCCCCTGAGCGATAACCGGCTATGAACGCGGCCATGCAGATGCGCGCACAGCCCCCATCTGCCATCTGCATGTTTGAGGAATGAACTGATGGCCAAAAATCGTGAGCTTCATCGTCCGCTTCGTGGCTCCATGACCGCGCTGATCACACCATTCATCAACGGTAAGGTCGATGAAGCTGCATTCCGCTCCCATGTGGCGTGGCAGGTCGAGAATGGCACGGCAGCGCTGGTACCCGTCGGTACCACCGGCGAAAGCCCGACGCTCAGCCACAACGAGCACAAGGCCGTGGTCGAGGCCTGCATCGCGGAGGCCAAGGGCCGCGTGCCGGTGATCGCCGGTGCAGGCTCGAACAACACCATCGAAGCCATCGAGCTTGCCATCCACGCCGAAAATGCCGGGGCAGATGCCGTGCTGGTGGTGACACCGTATTACAACAAGCCAACACAGGAAGGGCTTTATCAGCACTTTAAGGCGGTGAATGACGCCATCGGCATTCCGATCATCATTTACAACATCCCGCCACGTTCGGTCGTCGACATGTCGGTCGAGACCATGGCGCGCCTGTTCGAGTTGAAGAACATCGCCGGTGTGAAGGATGCGACTGGCAACATCGCCCGCGTCTCGCAGCAGCGCCACGCCATGGGTAACGAGTTTATTCAGCTCTCGGGCGAAGACATGACGGCGCTGGCGTTCAACGCTGCGGGTGGTGTCGGTTGCATTTCGGTGGTGGCCAACATCGCGCCGCGCCTGTGTGCCGACATGCAGAACGCGACACTCAAGGGTGATTATGCCACGGCCATGAAGCTGCAGGACCGGCTGATTCCGCTGCATGATGCGACGTTCCGCGAGCCGGGGCTGGCAGGTGCGAAGCTTGGCCTCAGCCTGCTTGGTCGCGGCAACGAAGAGGTGCGGTTGCCGCTTCTGCCCTTCCAGTCCGAGGTCAATCGCAGTTTCATGAGGTCGGCCTTGGTTCACGCCGGGCTGATCAACGGCTGAGCGTCATGTACCAACCCGAGCATTTCAAGCTGGAAGACGCCGACGCGCTGCATGCCGTGATGCGCGCACACCCACTCGGTCAGTTGATCAGCGCGGGTTCGTCAGGTCTGCAGGCCAACCCGGTGCCGTTCGTGCTGCATGCGGAAGAGGGTGAACACGGCGTCTTGCGCACCCACCTGGCGCGGCCCAACGGCCAGTGGCGCGACCTTGCCGATGGCTGCAACGTGCTGGTGATTTTTCAGGGACCTCAAGGCTATGTCACGCCAAGCTGGTATGCTTCCAAGAAGGAGCATGGCAAGGTTGTGCCCACGTGGAATTACGTCACCGTGCAGGTGCGCGGTCGCGCCATCGCGATCCAGGATGGTGATTGGCTTGTGAAGCACGTAAGCTCGATGAGTGACCAGCAGGAGCAGCCACTCGCGCACCCGTGGGCGGTGAGCGACGCGCCTGAGCCATTCATCACCGCTTTGACGCGCGGCATCGTCGGTGTCGAGATCGCCATCACTGAGATCACGGGCAAATTCAAGATGTCGCAGAACAGGCCAGAAGCTGATCGTCATGGCGTCGTCGCAGGACTGGCCGCGAGCGGTGCGGCCGATGTATCAGTGCTGGTGCGCCGGCTGAGCGAGGAAGCCAAGTGAACGCGCCCACCGAACGCTACCGGATTGCTGCGGATAACCGGAAAGCGCGCTACAACTACGAAATCATCGACACAGTCGAGGCGGGGCTCGTGTTGTCGGGCACCGAAATCAAGTCGTTGCGCGGCGGCAAGGCGACGATAGGCGAGAGCTTTGCCGGGCCGAAAGGTGAGGAACTGTTCCTGTTCAACGCCTATATCCCCGAATATCTCGAAGCCAACCGCTTCAATCACTTGCCGAAACGCGACCGCAAACTGCTTCTCCACAAGAAGCAGGTCAACAAGCTGATGGGTGCCATCCAGCGTGACGGCATGACTTTGATACCGCTGAAGGTCTATTTCAACGACAAGGGCCGCGCCAAGGTCGAACTCGGCCTCGGCAAGGGCAAAAAGCTGCACGACAAGCGCGAAACCGAAAAGAAACGCGATTGGGATCGCGAGAAGGGGCGGATAGTGAGGGATAAGGGGTGAGGCCCCTGTCCGCGCAGCGGATTGAAAGGTCCAGTGGACCTTTCAAAGGGACCGAACGCCCTGAGCCTTGCGAACGGCCGGGGCCGCCGTCTGGCGGCGTGCGTCTTTGAGCCACTCGAAGCGCTATGCGCTGTCGTAGTCTTCCTCGACCACGTCGTTACGCGCCAGTTTGCCAAGACGCGAACGCTCGGGACAAGCCCAAGCATGAGGACAACGACGACAGCTCACCCAGCAGCCTTCTTGAAGTTCTCCATAGCCACAGTCCAGTTCACCACACTCCACCAGTCGCGCACATAATTCGCGCGGCGGTTCTGGTGCTTTAGGTAGTAGGCGTGCTCCCAGACATCGAGGCCGATGATGGCGCGCGAGCCTGCTTCCAGCGGGGTGTCCTGATAGGGCGTATTGACCACGGTGAGCTTCTTGTCCTTGTCGATCACCAGCCAGGCCCAGCCGGAACCGAACCGGCCCATGGCCTGCGCTGTGAAGGCCGTGACCATGTTGGCGGACGAGCCGAACGCACCGTTGATCGCAGCGAGCAAATCACCCGTCGGGGCATTGGCACCGCCCGGCTTCATGATCTTCCAGAAAAAATCATGGTTCCAGTGCGCGCCAAGATTGTTGCGAACGGCGGTGCGGACAGCTTCAGGAACGTCCGCCAGATTGCCGAGTATCTGCTCGACTGGCATGGTCCGCAGGCCTTCCCATTGGCCAGCGAGAGTATTGAGATTGCCGATGAACGCGGCATGATGGCCCGAGTGGTGCACACGCATTGTGGCCGTGTCGACATAGGGCTCGAGAGCCTCATAGGCATAGCCAAGCTGCGGCAGGGTGAAGGCTGGCGGAGGCGGCGGAGCAGCAGGTGCGGCGGCCGGAGCCTGGGCAAATGCTGCGCGGCCAAGCACTGTGGCCCCTGCGAAAGCACCCGAACCGATCAGAAAATTGCGACGAAACATGGTGTGTCCTCCAGACTGATTATTATTTGTCTGCAGGTAGCGTGTGTACGAACGCAGATCAAGCACAAGCCCCCGGATCACAAAATCCGGGGGCGTACGCATTATCTGCACATGTATCCTGACGATGCTGTCAGTGCTCGGCGGCTTCGCTCTCGCCTTCGGTCTTGATGCCGTAGCGACGCTCAAGGCCGGGTGCTGGTGCGGGTGCGGGTGCCCGCACCGTGCGTTCAATACCGCCATCGCGAACCGGGCGCTCGGTCGGCTCACGCCTGACTTTCAGCGAGGCGATATCAATGAACTCGTCGCACTGGCGGCGCAACTCGTCCGATACCATTGGAGGCTGCGATGCCACACTTGAAACGACGTTGACGCGAACCCCGCGACGTTGCAACTCCTCCACCAGCGGGCGGAAGTCTCCGTCGCCAGACAGGACGTAAATCTCGTCGACCTTTTCTGCCATGTTGAGGGCATCGATGGTCAGTTCAATGTCCATATTGCCCTTGATGCGGCGACGCCCCATGGCATCCGTGAACTCGCGGGCCGCTTTGGTGACGACGGTATAGCCATTATAGTCAAGCCAATCCACAAGTGGTCGTATCGAAGAATATTCGTCGTTTTCTACAAGTGTAGTATAGTAGAACGCGCGGATCAGGTAGCCTCGTCCCTGAAATTCTTTGAGCAAACGCCGATAATCAATATCAAATCCGAGAGCTTTTGCCGTTGCGTAAAGGTTAGCGCCGTCAATAAAAACCGCTATTTTAGGTTGCATATCTATTTTCTCCACTACATTTTTTAGTATTTAATAGTCGCGACCGTTAAACCGTGCCGGGTACGCTGACTATCGTCGATAAATCTTTTTTTGCTTCAAAACAACCAACACCTTCGGCGACTAACACTCGAAATGCACAAATTCATATCCATCTTACCGTAATCTATTGGGTCTCCATGACAATTTACGGTTATTTGACTGCGTCGCTGGCCCCCTGCAGGCTGCGACTTCCAGGTTTTGTGGCAGGGAGAGCGGCAAGTTCCGGTGGCAGTGCGTCCGGCTGATAGACCGGGATATCCAGCTTGATCAATGATA
>JBOFFB010000519.1:0-2296 GCA_051648385.1 Allobosea sp. | reverse complement strand
CTCGAACTCGGCTCCGTGGTGCCCTCGCTGGCTGGCCCGAAGCGCCCCGAAGGACGCGTTTCGCTGACCGATGCCAAGGCGGGCTTCATCTCGGCGATGGACACCGAATACAAGAAGGCGGGCGAGATCGCGAAACGTGTCAAGGTCGAGGGCAGGAACTTCGACATCGGCCATGGCGATGTCGTGATTGCTGCCATCACTTCGTGCACCAACACATCGAACCCAGCCGTGCTGATGGCCGCTGGCCTGCTCGCGCAGAAGGCCAACGCCAAGGGCCTCAAGGTCAAGCCATGGGTGAAGACCTCGCTGGCGCCGGGTAGCCAGGTCGTCTCCGAATATCTCAATGCCTCCGGCCTGCAGGCGGAACTCGACAAGCTCGGCTTCTTCCTCGTCGGTTTCGGCTGCACCACCTGCATCGGCAATTCGGGGCCGCTTCCGGCTGAAATCTCGAAGGCGATCAACGACAACGGCATCATTGCCTCGGCGGTGTTGTCCGGAAACCGCAACTTCGAGGGCCGTGTGTCTCCCGACGTTCAGGCGAATTATCTGGCTTCGCCACCATTGGTTGTGGCGTACGCGCTGGCCGGTTCGACCCAGATCGACCTCTCCAAGGAACCGCTGGGCACAGGTTCGGACGGCAAGCCCGTCTATCTCAAGGACATCTGGCCCTCCAACAAGGAGATCCAGAGCTTCATCGCCAAGAACGTCACCAAGAAGATGTTCAAGTCGAAGTATGCCGACGTGTTCAAGGGCGATGCCAACTGGCAGGCCGTCGAGGTTGCTGGCGGGCAGACCTACAAGTGGAACATGAGCTCCACCTATGTGCAGAACCCGCCCTATTTCGATGGCATCACCAAGACGCCCAAGCCTGTCACCGACGTGGTCGGCGCGCGCATCCTCAGCCTGCTGGGCGACAAGATCACCACCGACCACATTTCGCCTGCGGGTTCGATCAAGGTCAATTCGCCGGCTGGCAAATACCTGCAGGATCGGCAGGTGGCGGTGCCGGACTTCAACCAGTACGGCACGCGTCGCGGCAATCACGAGATCATGATGCGCGGCACCTTCGCGAACATCCGCATCAAGAACTTTGCGGTCAGGGAAGAGGACGGCTCGACCAAGGAAGGCGGCAACGCCATTCACTATCCGTCTGGCGACCGCATGTTCATCTATGACGCGGCGATGCGTTATCAGGCCGAAGGCGTGCCGCTGGTGATCTTCGCCGGTGTCGAATACGGCAACGGCTCATCCCGTGACTGGGCGGCGAAAGGCACCAAGCTGCTCGGCGTCCGCGCCGTGATCGCGCAGTCCTACGAGCGCATCCACCGCTCAAACCTCGTCGGCATGGGCGTTGTGCCCTTCGTCTTCGCCGAAGAGGGTATGAGCTGGCTCAAACTCGGGCTGAAGGGCGACGAACTGGTCTCGATTGCCGGCCTCGCCACCGCGACGCCCAAGCAGAAGATGGATGTCATCATCACCTCAGCCGACGGCAAGGTCACAACCGTGCCGGTGATCTGCCGCATCGATACGCTGGACGAAATCGAATACGTCAGGCACGGCGGGATCCTGCACTATGTGCTGAGGCAGCTTGCGGCTTGAGATTGTCATGGTCGGGCTTGACCCGACCATCCACGTTTTGTCTCCCAACGACGGCCCCTCTTCCCCCCACCCCCCTTCCTCGTGTAGTGAGACAGCCAACTCATCACCGGGGCGGGGCTGAGGCGTGCGGATCTCGTGCGTCTGGCCAGCCGCCCTGAACCACTGAAAGCCGGGAGAACCCGCCCTATGTCATCCACCTTCGAGACCGTTGCAGGCATCATTTCGGAAACTTGCGATATTCCGCGCGAGAAGATCACGCTGGCCAGCCATGCCATCGACGATCTCGGGATCGATTCGCTGGCCTTCCTCGACATCGCTTTCGCGGTCGACAAGGCGTTTGGCATCAAGCTGCCGCTCGAGCAATGGACGCAGGAAGTGAACGAGGGCAAGGCCCCGGCCGAGCAGTATTTCGTGTTGGAGAATCTTTGCGCCCGCATCGACGGGCTGGTGGCGGCGAAAAGCGCCTGATTCGTTGTGGCAAGCGTCATGGTCGGGCTTGACCCGACCACCCTATGGGTAACGGACATCAAAAACGCGAACGGGGTGGTCGACTCAAGCCCGACAATGACGCGTTGCTGCACCCCATACGTGACAAGCTGCATGGTTCTGGGCTAAACGATCTGGCCTTGCGCTGATGCGCTCCATTGATCAGCCCCATCCCACTCCGAGCCGTTTCAGACCATGCGCCTTGAATATT
>JBOFFB010000518.1:0-4589 GCA_051648385.1 Allobosea sp. | reverse complement strand
GCTTTCGCAGGGAATGTCGTCATGCACCTTCCTGAGCGGCCCGCAGTGGAAAGACTGGAACGGCCGTATGGTTGTTGGGTTCATGGGCATCGGCATCCACGGAACGCCGGTCGGCAACCGCCTCGACGTGCTCAATATCGCGCCGGACGGGTCGTCTGCAACGAGGACAACGGCATCCTTGCCGATGCCTGCCGGGCGCTTCCGCTCTGCCGTGCAGGGGCCTGATGGAAATCTCTACGTCGCGACCGATCAGGGTGACATTTACCAACTGAAGCCAAACTGAGCTTTGGCCGCACCAACTGCGCCGCCCATCGTGGCGGCGCAGTCACTGACTGAAACTGCCCATGATGGGAGTTTGAATAATGGGTGACTTTCGCGACATTGCTGTGTTTCTTGCTGCCTCCTTTGCCGTCTTGCTTGCCGTCTTCCCTGGCACCCCGTCTGCCATTGCGAGTCCGGAACTGGCCCGCAGCAGGAACTGCGTGGCCTGTCATCATCTCGAACGGAAAATGAACGGCCCGGCCTATCAGGCCATCGCCGCCAAATATGCGAACGACGAGGCAGCTGCCAAAATGCTCGGTGACAAGATCATCAAGGGCGGTGGCGGCAATTGGGGCCAGATGGCAATGCCTGCCCAGCCAAACGTCACTCAACCTGAAGCTGACGCCCTTGTCAGCTGGATTCTGTCCCAGAAATAATCGTGGGCCTGCGCGAAGTTCACCACCACCTTTGATGTCTCAAAGGTGGTGAATTCCTCGCACCGGCTCGGGCGCGCGGTCGCACTTGCCAGCGGCTATCGGTCAAACCCGATAGCCACACCTATCATGCGCGTGTCCGCAGCTCTCAGATCAGGTTTCTCGCCATCTGGTCTGCGATGTAGTCCGCTTGCCGTGTGGCCAGCGCCACGATTGTCAGCGTCGGATTTTCGGCACCACCCGTCGTGAACTGGCTACCATCCGACACGAACAGGTTCTTGATGTCGTGGGTCTGGCCCCACTTGTTCACGACACCATCACGCGGCTTCTCGGACATGCGGTTGGTTCCGAGATTGTGCGTTGATGGATACGGCGTCGTCGGGAAAGTCCTTGTCGCGCCAACCGCCTCGTAGATCGCGGCACCTCGGCCAAAGGCATGATTTCGCATGGCAATGTCGTTCGGGTGATCGTCGAAATGCACGTTGGCAACAGGCAAGCCGTGCTTGTCTTTCGACGCGGACAACGTCACGCCGTTCTTTTCCTGCGGCATGTCTTCGCCGACGATCCACATGCCGGCCATGTTTTCATAAGAGTCGAGTGCGGTGGTGAACTCACGCCCCCAAGCACCAGGATCGAGAAACGCCGCCATGAACGGTATTCCGAGTGCGAGCGTTTCAAGTTCATAGCCGCCGACGAACCCGCGTTTCGGATCATGCCGCGCCTCGTCCTGAACGATGCCGGCCATTGTCGTGCCGCGCCACATCTTCACCGGCTTGTCGAACACGCCATAGACCGAGCCGGTCATGTGCCGCATGTAATTCTTGCCGACCTGGCCCGATGAATTGGCAAGGCCGTTGCGGAACAGGTTCGAGGCCGAATTCAGCAGAAGCCTCGGGCTCTCGATCGAATTTCCCGCTACCGCGACGATGCGGGCTTTCTGGCGCTGCTGAACGCCGCTCTTGTCGGCATAGACAACGGCGTTCACCTTGCCCTTCGCGTCATGCTCAATTCTGAGAACATACGAATCTGGCCGCACTTCGAGCTTGCCCGTTGCTTCGCCTCTGGGCAATTCAGCAACCAGCGTCGACCATTTTGCCCCTGTCTTGCAGCCCTGAAAGCAGAACCCGACCTGCTGGCAGGCCGCGCGCCCGTCACGCTCAGCGGAATTGATCGCCATGCGGCCAGTGTTGACTTGTGTGTAGCCAAGGGCCTTGGCACCTTTTTCCATGACCTTGTAGTTGTTGCTTCCGGGCAAACCCTTGATGCCGTTGGTCAGGGTCACACCCATGCGGTCTTCCGCCTTGGCGTAGTAGGGAGCAAGTTCCGCCAGCGTGAGCGGCCAGTCCAGCAGGTTTGCGCCCTTCACATCGCCATAGACACTGCGTGTGCGGAACTCATGCTCCTGAAAACGCAAAGACGCGCCGGCCCAATGCGTTGTCGAGCCGCCCACGGCCTTGACGATCCAGGCTGGCAGATTGGCAAAGTCCTTTGCCACGCGCCACGAGCCTGAAGTGGTGCGCATGTCGGTCCATGCAAGCTGGGTGAACGAGGCCCACTCATCGTTCAGGAAGTGTTCCGTCTCATGCCGGGAGCCCGCTTCGAGACAGACCACCTTGACGCCCTTGAGGGCGAGATCGGTTGCAAGCACGCCACCGCCTGCGCCTGAGCCGATAACCACGACGACCGTATCGTCATTCAGATCGAATTTCACAGCCATGTTGTTTCCTCCGGATCTTGTTTGATGGGGATCGTCGTCAGATCCATTTGATGTCGTCGAAACCACGCGCGATGTAGCCGCCCTTGGAGGCGCTCTCGCCTTCGTAGCCAAACAGCGGCCAGACCTCTTTCTGGTTGTACAAGCTCACCACGAGGTCACCCCGGAGCTTCTTGAAGAAGGGGCCGCCCTGCACCGCACGCAGCAGGTTCACGCGATCTTTTTCCCAGCCGACAGCCGCGTAGGTTGCGCCGTGCTTTTGTCTGGCAAGCTTGTCGAGATCGCCAACACCGCGCTCGATCAAGGACTTCAACTTGGCATCTGCGCCTGACTTTTCGTCATATGTCTTGATAGCGAGCGCATAGAATTGATCTGCGATCCTGTCGTGCGGGTAGATGTCCCGCGCGATTTTGATCAAGCTGCGCACAGTTGTCGCAGACAGCGTCTTTGGCTGAAAGCCCCAGGCTTCCGCGGTGTGAATGACCGCGCCGCCAGTCACTGCCATGGCCGCGATCGCCACGGCACCCTTCAGAAAATCACGGCGAAGCGGCGGTTGCGTTGCCGTTGCATCCGCTTTTGCTGTTGCGTCAAATGTTTCTGGATTTGTCATGGGGTGTTCCTCCTCTAATTTTTTTGGTGCTTCGGGTTGGCTTGTGGCCCTCATCCAGTTGCCCGCGCCGTGATCAGCGATAGCGACCGTGTTTCTGCAAAACCTCGATCTTGTAGCCATCAGGATCCTGAATGAAAAAGAACCTGGCCATCAGCGCGCCATCGCGATGGAACTCCTTGATTGCGAGCGGATTGAGACCGTTTGCCTCAAGACGATTGTGTTCAATGGCGAGATCATCCACGGCAAAAGCGATATGTCCGTAGCCAGTGCCAAGGTCATACGGCTCTGTCTTGCCGTGATTGATAGTCAACTCGACCTCGAAGCCGATCTCCGGGTTGGAGAGATAAACCAGCGTGAACCCATCGAAGCCGAACCGGTCGGCAACCGTGAGCCCGAATGCTTTCTGATAGAAGGCGACGGAGCGCTTCTCATCGAGCACGCGGATCATCATGTGGATTGCTTTCGCCATCACCACTCCCTCTTGGTGGTTCGGGTCGAGGTCACCTCGCCTCCGGGGCCTCGTCCGGGTCTTGCTGGCTGAGCGTGTTCAAACAGCCGGTCACCAAGTGGCGTTGTCCGGGACCCGGCAGCGTGAAAGGTCTCACAAGCGTCGGTAAGTTGACGGCGGTCTGAGTCCGCCTCCTGCGCAACCAGTGCTGCAGGCCTTGCCCGGATGGCTCCGACGCACGCCACCACGCGCCAGCGCGATTTCAGATAGAGTGCCCGAGTTGCCATGGGTGACAAGGATCTCCCCGATGGCTTTTGCCATCTGCGGGAAAGTCTAGGCCGAGAATTCTGCCAACGGGTAGTATGGGCTTACTACAGGTTGGACTTATCTCACGACACGCGCTGCAACTCGCGCTTTCCTCGGCCAAAAACTTTCTGCGCTTCCACCTTGAGCGCGCCAAGTGCATTTTCGTTGCCCTTCACGTTGGCTGCATAGGTCAGGCAGGCACATCTGAGGAGTGACGTGAAGTTCGTGATTTCGCCTCTGAAACCCAGGACTTCATCATGCAGCTTGGTCAAGAAGCGCGGCAGCGGAACGCCCTGTTCGGCAGCAATGTCCTCGAGCATGTCCCAATAGGCAGCCTCCAGCCTGATGGAGGTCGTATGTCCACCAAGCCGGATCGATCGGGTGTGCGACTGATAAAGGTCAGGGTTCTGTCCAGCGAACATCTTGCACATCATGTCACCTCATGAAGCCCAGCCAGCGACGTGAGTTTATTCAGCGCCTGTCTGTTGTAAATCGCTCAATTGGTGACTGCAGGGCCTGACGGCCATGCAGCTGACGCAGCCGCCACAGACCATTCCAACCCGTCAGCTACGTCGTCCATAACAGTTGGTACAGAATGAACGGATTGCACTTGGACTGCCCATGCAAGCCGGGGGGCAATCTTCGATGTCAGAAAGACTGCAAGCACACGAACAATCGCAAAATTCGAATGACCGTCACGAGTGCGCCGTTAACATGAAGACACCCGGGTTCGATTCCCTCTACCCGCTCCGGTTCCAGGCATTGCCTAATGCTGACAATGTGGTTGCATGCCAGATGCGACGCAGCTATTCAGAC
>JBOFFB010000517.1:0-3826 GCA_051648385.1 Allobosea sp. | reverse complement strand
TGCCAGCGCATTGCGTACGGCAGGCACTTCGGCAAACGGTCCACTGGCGACATCGATGTAGATCGGGTCAAGAAAGCGGCGGTCACTCGGGTGATAGGGGCTGGCACGCTCACGGTCTTGGGCGAAGAGCGCGTGGATCGGGGTGAGGCCAAGCGTCACTGCACCGGCCTTTGCGGCCTCCGCGCCAAGCTGTGCCAGCGTGGTGAAATCGCCGATGCCCTGATCACCGTCGCGGCGCAGCGTGGAGAGATGCGCCGCGATGCCGAAACGGCGGCGGCTCAAGGCATCGGGCATCCAGCATTGCGCGGGCGCGATGATCATCTCGCACGCCGCATCCGGCACGTGCTCAAGCCGTATCGTGTAGCGCCCGGTTTCAAGCGCTGGCAGTGTCATGCGGCGGCGCGCATGCTGGCGACCATCGACGCCGGTGATGCGCTCTGGCTCACCCGCCTCGGGTGAGACCGGCCACTCCGTCATCGTGCCGTCCGCGCTCTCGATGTGCAGCATGATCCGGCGGCCGTCGCCCGGCGGCAGCATCAGGCTTGGTGGCCGGCTGGCGCGCGCAACGAGCGTCATCGGCAAGGAACGGTCCTCACGCTCCAATGCCAGCAGCATGAGACTGGCGCGGGCATCGCCGGTTGTCGAAGCCGGCAGGCGCATGGCGGCCAACAAGGCTTTTTTGGTCTCCGGTGTCACGAGGTGGTGGTTGCCGGTGACGTCCCACCATTCGGGTGCGATGCCTGCCGCCGAGGCGAGCTGGTCGAGCGTGGCGTGGTCGAAGTTGCTGAAGCGCCCCGCTGGCTTTCCCGCAGTTTCGGTGAAGAGTTCCACCGTACGCGCCGCGGCAGCCATGTTGTCTTCGGTGACAGGCTTGCCATCAAGCCCGGCCCAGCCATGGCCGGTGCGGGCTTCTGGCAGGACCACGTCCACCGCGTCCCAGCCCGCGTTGATGACGACAAGCGCGCGGCTGCTCGCACCATCATCCGCCGCATGCAGCGCGGCGATCAGCAAGCGGTTGTGCGGGTGTGCCCAGTCGCCGGGCTGCATGCGCTGTCCATCGGCGCGCAGCCATTCGACATCCGGGATGCCGCTGGTATCGGTGGCGTAGCCCGTCAGCGGCACGTCGCCGTGCAGCGCCATGTTGCCGAGCCTTGCCGCGATGAGCGAGCGTGTGTGCGCAATCAGCTCATGGTCGGCTTTGGCCCAGTCGAGCCACGAGGTTTCGTTGTCCTGTGCATAGGCGTTGTTGTTGCCGCCCTGGCTGCGACCAAGCTCATCACCCATGGAGAGCATCGGCGTGCCGCGCGACAACAGCAGCGTGGCCAGCAGCGCGCCTGCATCACGCTGGCGGGCTGCGATGATGTCTGCGTCGTCAGTCGCGCCTTCGTGTGCGCCTTCTCGCGCGCCTTCTTGGCCATGGTTCCACGACAGGTTGGCATCAGTGCCGTCGCGGTTTTCCTCGCCATTGGCTTCGTTGTGCTTGTGGGCGTGGCTGACGACGTCGGCCAGCGTGAAGCCGTCATGAGCGGTGATGAAGTTGATGCTGCGTGATAGCGGTCGCTTGCGGCCTGCGAACACATCCGCAGTGCCTGCAAATCGGGTTGCCATTTCGCCGATCAGGCCATCATCGCCGCGCCAGAAGCGGCGAGCGGTGTCGCGGTAGCGGTCGTTCCACTCAGCCCAACCGGCGGGAAACTGCCCGAGCTGGTAGCCGCCCATGCCGATGTCCCAAGGCTCGGCGATCAGCTTGAGACGGCCCAACAGCGGGTCTTGTGCGATGGCGCTGAGCAGCGGATGTTCGGCATCGAAGCCGCTGGCGCGTCGGCCCAGCGTGGTGGCGAGATCGAAACGGAAGCCGTGCACGCCGCCAAGTTCAGCAAATCGGCGCAGGCTGTCCATCGCCAGCGCGAGCACTGCGGGGCGTTCCAGGGCCAGAGTGTTGCCGCAGCCAGCATCGTTTGCGTAGAGGCGCGGGTTGGCGGGATCGAGCCTGTAATAGGTCGCATTGTCCAGCCCACGCAGCGACACGGTCGGACCAAGATGGTCGCCTTCGCCAGTATGGTTCAGCACCACGTCGAGGATCGCCTCAATCTCGGCGGCCTCTAGCTTTTCCACACACTCCCGGATTTCATCCCAGCCGCCGGGGCTGAGGCGTGGGTCTGGTGCACCGAACGCAACCGGGTTGTAACCCCAGTAGTTCGTGAGCCCGAGCGGGCCGAGATGGCGCTCGTCGAGCCAGGCCGCGACCGGCAGTAACTCGACGCTGCTGATGCCAAGTTCGGCCAGATGCCGGAGCGGGGCAGGGTGGGCGAGGCCTGCGAAGGTCCCGCGCTTCGCAGTTGGCACCTTTGGGTGCAGCCTCGTGAAGCCACGCAGGTGCATCTCGTAGATCACGGTGCGATTCCATGGCGTGATCGGCTTTGGCGTGAGGCGCACCGATGGCGTGAAGACCAGCGCTTTCGGCATGAATGGCGCGCTGTCGGTATCATCGAACGACAGGTCCGCATCAGGATGATCAAGCTGGTAGCCGAACATGCTCGGGTGAAGCGCAAACGGCCGGTCAATCAGCGCCGCGTGCGGATCAAGCAGCAGCTTGTGAGCGTTGAAGCGATGTCCTTCGCGGGGTGCGTGCAGGCCGGTGGCGCGCAGGCCGTAGCGCTGGCCGGGTTTAATGCCGGCCAGGTGCCCGTGATGCACATCGCCGGTGCGTTCGGGCAAGGTGATGCGCGCCGTCTCGCGATCATCACCGTCGAACAGGCACAGCATGATCGACGTCGCGTGCGCCGAAAAGACCGCGACGTTGATACCTGCCGCATCGGGCGTGACGCCGAGGGGGAAGTGCTGGCCGGTGGTGAGGTTCGACGTATCAGGCATCAGTTCCGAACCGGCGCATCTCTGGTGTCACCCCCGGCGGTCCGCAGGATCGGGAACGGGATCCATGGCAAGGCTCGGGAAAATGGATCCCCGACGCGTGCCGCGTCGCCGGCGATGACACCGGATGGCTCTGTCAGGCCTTGAAAATGATACCTCATCACGTGATCACGGATGGTGCGGTGCGGCCGGTGTGATGTTCGATCTGCGCCAGATTTTCCGCAAGCGTGACGAGGTCCGCCAGCGCCGTGCCGGTCGCCATGCCATGGCGGCTGGCATCCGGCTCGAAGCGCTCGATGTAGACGCGCACGGTCGCGCCAGCAGTGCCGGTGCCGGACAGGCGGAAGACGATGCGTGAGCCGTCTTCCATCAGGAGGCGAATGCCCTGCGCTTTGGAGATCGAGCCATCAACGCTGTCGGCATAAGCGAAGTCATCGGCATTGGCGATGGTGAGCGCGCCGAAGCTCTTGCCCTTGAGGCCCGGCAGCATGTCCCGCAGTCGGGTGATCATCGTGTTGGCGCCATCGCTGGACACCTCTTCGTAGTCATGGCGGGCGTAGTAGTTGCGGCCATAGGTGGTCCAGTGCTCGGCGACAATCTCGGCCACGCCCTGCTTGCGGGCAGCGAGAATGTCCATCCAGAGCAGCACAGCCCAGAGCCCGTCCTTCTCGCGCACGTGGTCAGAGCCGGTGCCGGCACTTTCCTCGCCACAGATGCTGATCAGCCCGGCATCAAGCAGGTTGCCAAAGAACTTCCAGCCGGTGGGTGTCTCGTAGCATGGGATGCCGAGCTTGGCGGCGACGCGGTCGGCGGCCTGGCTCGTCGGCATCGAGCGGGCAATGCCGCTGAGCCCCTTCGCATAGCCCGGCGCAAGATGCGCGTTGGCCGCAAGGATCGCGAGGCTGTCGGACGGCGTGACGAACTGCTTTCGCCCGATGATCAGGTTGCGGTCGCC
>JBOFFB010000516.1:0-6287 GCA_051648385.1 Allobosea sp. | reverse complement strand
GATGTCGGATTTCTCGACATGGAGTTCGGTCTCATCGGCAAGCCTCGCCTCGCAAGCGAACGCGTGCTCGACACGCTGGCAATGGCGAGACGCAAGCATCCGGGCGCGTCCAACAGCCTTGACGCCTTGTGCAGCCGCTACGGAATCGACACGTCGAAAAGGGTCAAGCACGGGGCTCTTCTGGATGCCGAAATCCTGTCGGATGTGTACATCGAGTTGCTTGGTGGAAAACAGGCTGATTTCGGCCTGAGTGCACCGACCAGCCGTTCTCCGTCGACCGCCGACACGTCAGTGCGTCAGACGGCGGACATGCGCGAGGGCAGGGCCAAGCCGCTTGCATCCCGCCTCAGTCCCGAAGAACAGGCCGCTCACCGGACTTTTGTCGCGACACTCGCAGGCACCACGATCTGGGCCGACTATGATCAGACCTCGAAAAGCTCTGGCTGAAACGTCTGGCATCGAGATGCAGGCCATCTCGATGCGAAACGATGACAGATTGGCTCGTCGTCGAAGATGATCAGGAAACCGGCGCGCTCTCGCCAGCCTGTACTTCCTGGGCCAGGCGTTGCTGATAGAGTGCAGCGAAATCGACCGGGTCGATGTAGAGTGGCGGAAAGCCGCCATTGCGCACGGCGTCGGCAACGATCTGGCGCGCGAACGGGAACAGCAGGCGCGGACATTCGATCATCACCACCGCACCCATGTGCTCAGGCGGCACGCCCGTGACGCGGAATACGCCTGCATAGCTGAGCTCGAATACAAACAGTGTCTCGGATCCGATTTCGGCCTTGCCTTCCAACGTCAGCACCGATTCGACATCGGTTTCGCTGAGCTGGGCAGCACCGACGTTGACCTGAAGCTGGATCTGCGGGTTCTGCTGCTGCTGGCCGAAAACCCGAGGTGCGTTCGGGTTCTCGAAGGAGAAATCCTTCACATACTGCACCAGGGCAGTCAGGGATGGAGCGGCTGCCTGCTGGGCTGTGCCGTTGGTCGCGTCATTGGCCATGATGGATCTGCCGTCGGGTATGGGTTGAACAAGGTCCGGGTCGGTCCACGGCAAATTGCCACTCGTCGACCCGCTGACAGGGGCGGCTAACACGATCTGGCATTTGCCACAAGAAAGTGATGATCCGAGGACCACCGAAATCGCCGTCGGTATCGTTGTGTCGTTGCCAGAACTGCGGATCATTCTGGCGCACCGACGCTCCTTGGCTTGTGAGCCGACGCGGCGGATGGTACGACCAGAACCAACAGATCATCATCTCATCTGATAGCCCGGAACGATAGGCGAACCGGCGAAGAAAGGTGACAGGACAGGCACAATGCAAGGCTCTTTCGACATCTTCACCCTCGTCTTTCTTGCGCTTGCAGTGTTCGTTGCCTGGAAACTGCGGTCTGTTCTGGGCCAGAAGACCGGTCACGAACAGCCGCCTGGTGACATCTTCCAGAAAAAGAACCAGGCACCGACGGCTACTCAGGGCGAGAGCAACGTCATCCGGATGCCTGGCGCTGCAGGGCGCGATGCCGTGCCGGAACAACCATTTCGCTGGTCAGGTCTGGCGACGCCGGGTTCTGCCCAGGCCGCAGGGCTTGATGCCATTGCCGAGCAAGAGCGAAGCTTCGATGCGCAGGGGTTCGTTCACGGCTCCAAGGCAGCTTACGAGATGATCGTGATGAGCTTCGCCCGTGGTGACCGCAAGGTCCTCAAAGGTTTGCTGTCCAAGGACGTTTTCGACGATTTCGACCTTGAGATCACGGAGCGTGAAAAGCGTGGTGACGTTGCCGAAACGACCTTCGTTTCGATGGAAAAGGCCGAACTTGTGTCTGCCGAGGTCAAAAGCAAGACCGGGTTCGTCACGGTCCGCTTTTCTCCGAAGTTGATCAGCACCGTGAAGGACAGCGCTGGCAAGATCATCGAAGGTGCTGAAACTGTCGTGGATGTCTCTGAGACATGGACGTTCTCGCGGCAGCTGGGGTCTAGTGATCCAAACTGGCTTCTGGTGGCAACCGAAGCAGGCGCGTGAGAGCGGCGACAAGTCTCTTCGTCAGCATGATGGTGGCACAGTCAATGGCCAGCCCAACTGAGGCAGTACCACTCGCCAGCCTCCCGCCCTGCATCGAAGGGGCCGCGCTCCGATCAGTATCGTTTGCAGAGATCAAGGGTTGGACTTCGGATCAGCACGAGCAGGCATTCGCGGCCTTCCGGCTCAGTTGCGCTGTCGTGCCCGCCTTGCGCGCCGGCCTGCCTCCACCGGACGGCCTAGCGGCAGCATGTTCTGCTGCGATGGCCATGAAAAATCCAGATCGCGCAGCGGCACGCGGGTTCTTTGAAACCTGGTTCAATCCGGTTCGTATCGTACCATCAACGGGCGCAGGTTTCCTGACCGGGTATTTCGAACCCGAATTTGCGGGCTCCCGCGTGCGGACAGACCAGTTCGCGACACCACTCTATGGGCGTCCGGCGGATCTTGTCACCCTTGATCAGGGCGCAAGCGTTGCCGGGTTGCCCGGACTGCAAGCGGCCGGCAAGATGCCTGATGGCAGACTGTCACCTTATCCGACACGCCGGGAGATCGAGGAAACCGATGTGTCGGCCAACTGGCCAATCATCGCCTGGCTGCGTGATCCGGTCGACCGTTTCGTCATGCAGGTTCAAGGCTCGGCGCGGTTGAAACTGCCCGATGGGTCGATTGCGCGGGTCGCCTATGCAGGCCGGAACGGCCACCCTTACACCTCGCTTGGGCGTGTATTGTCGCAGGCCGAGGGCATTCCGCCTGCCGAGATGACAATGGACCGGCTGGTTGCGCGGCTGAAATCTGATCCTGCCTGGGCGCGGAGTTTCATCTGGAACAACGCCTCGTTCGTGTTTTTCAGGCTGGCTACCGAACTTGACCTCGCACAAGGCCCGATCGGCGGTGCAGGCTTGCCGTTGACCCCCCACCGCAGCATCGCGGCAGACCGCAACATCTGGCCCTACGGCTTGCCGGTCTGGCTGTCCGGTCAGATACCGACGGCCGAGCGAGGCCAGACAGAGACATTGCAGCGCCTGACGGTTATCCAGGACACGGGTTCGGCAATCGTCGGCCCAGCGCGCTTTGACCTGTTCTACGGCGCAGGACCGGAAGCAGGGTTTGTCGCGGGTCTGACGCGTCATGGCGTCGAGGCCATCGTGTTGTTGCCGAAGACGGCCGACCCCGCCGGGGCGGGCCAACGCTGATGCGCCGCCGTCGCGAACGCACCCTCAGCGGCGATGAGATCATATTGTGGACCCACGTCGCGCGCACCGTACGGGCGTTCTCTGGTCGAGCATTACCCGAAATGCCGGAACACGAGCCAGAAGCGGACGCGTTGCCGACGCGCGCCGACATGGCGCTTGCACAACCGGCACATGCTCCGCGCAAGTCGCCGCCAACGCTTTTGCCCTTGGCGCCTCTCGAACGGCGCACGCTCACAGCGCTCAAACGCGGGCAGCAGTCTTTGGAAGCGGTGCTGGACCTCCATGGGCTCAGGCAGGCCGAGGCCCATGACCGGTTGCGTGGCTTCCTGTTGCGCGAGCAGGCACGTGGTGCACGCCTGGTTCTGGTGATTACTGGCAAGGGTGCAGCAGGTGATACGATCATGGGCGACGAGCGCGGGGTGCTGAAGCGCATTGTGCCGCATTGGCTCAGGATGGCCGACCTGCGGCCCATCGTCATGGGCTTCGATGATGCGGCACTCAATCATGGCGGATCGGGCGCATTGTATATCCGTCTGCGTCGCCTGCGGGAACACAAGTCATGACGCCCTTTGGCGCGCGGGTACGCGACATCAGGTGCAGACAAGGTCTGTCGTTGCAGGAATTTGCCGGCAAGCTCGGAGTGTCGAGCGCATACGTTTCAGCGCTCGAACATGGCCGCAGGGGGCGTCCGACATTCGCCCTCGTTCAGGGCATGATCCATGCTCTTGGCGTGATATGGGATGAAGCTGACGAACTCGTCAGGCTGGCGGAGTTATCCGACCCCAAGGTTGTCATCGATACGGCGGGGCTTGATCCTGCGGCCACGCTCCTTGCCAACAGGCTCGCCCGCACGATCCGCGATCTTGATGCCGAAACTATCGCCAGGTTGGCCGATCTGCTCGACAGACCCGCATCAGCATCGCGCCAAGGTTGACCCGTGCCACCGGTAATGCGAGACGCCCTCCAGCACCTATCCCCTGCCTCGTCCTCTCTCTTTGATGTGAGTGTCAAATGTCTGCCCATCACCACGATGTTCTTGCCCTCGGAAACGCCATCGTCGACGTGATTGCCACGGCTGAGGACGATTTTCTGGTGGCTCACAAGATCCAGAAGGGTGGCATGACACTGATCGATGAGGCACGTGCTGAAGCACTTTATGCTGCCATGGGTCCCGGGCGGGTTGCCTCCGGCGGCTCGGCAGCAAACACCAGTGCAGGTGTTGCTTCGCTGGGTGGTAGCTCCGCCTTCATCGGCAAGGTGCGTGATGACCAGCTTGGCAAGCTCTATCGGCATGACCTGACCGCTGCGGGCGTGGCCTTTTCGACGCCTGATGCCACCTCGGGGCCGACCACCGCGCGCTGCCTGATCGCGGTCACCCCGGATGGTCAGCGCTCGATGAGCACCTATCTTGGGGCTTGCCAGGGCCTGAGCACGGCTGATGTCGACGCCGATCTCGTCCGTTCCTCGGCCATCGTATACCTCGAAGGTTATTTGTGGGACCCACCTGCCGCCAAGGACGCGTTCCGCAAAGCCTCCGAGATTGCCCACGCTGCCGGTTCGCGCGTGGCGCTGACACTGTCGGACTCGTTCTGCGTTGATCGCTGGCGCGATGAATTTCTTGGCCTTGTCCACAGCGGCGTTGTCGACATCATCTTCGCCAACGAACATGAGCTTCACGCACTCTATCAGACCGCCGACATGGACACGGCGCTGAATGCGTTGCGTGCGGAGGGCATCCTGGGTGTCGTCACTCGATCCGAGCACGGCGCGTTGGCCGTCACGCGCAGCGAAACCGTGGCAGTTCCGGCCCATCCGATTGACAAGCTGGTCGACACCACAGGCGCAGGCGATCTGTTTGCAGCGGGTTTTCTCTTCGGTCTCGCCAGGGGCAAGAGCACGCGTGACAGCCTCAGGCTTGGCGCCTTGTCGGCTGCGGAGATCATCTCGCACATTGGCGCGCGGCCTGAGACCAGCCTCGAGCAACTGGCCGGACAGAACGGACTGCTCTGACACAATAGACCTGTAGGACGAGAAGCCATGAACCCGATCTTTGCAGATGTGCAGACATCCGTGTTCGAGGTCATGTCGCGGCTCGCGCGTGAGTATCACGCGGTCAATCTCGGCCAGGGCTTCCCCGACGATCCGGGTCCGCTCGATGTGCGACAGAAAGCGGCTGACGCCGTCATCAACGGTTGGAACCAGTATCCGCCGATGATGGGCCTGCCCGAACTCAGGCACGCGATCGCCGCGCACTACAAGCACTGGCAAGGCCTCGAGCTTGATCCCGAGCGCGAAATCATGGTGACCTCGGGCGCGACCGAAGCACTGTCTGGAGCGCTGCTTGCGCTGATCGAACCCGGCGACGAGGTCGTGCTGTTCGAGCCGATGTATGACGCGTACCTGCCGCTGGTCAGGCGCGCAGGCGGGGTCCCGAAATTCGTGACGCTCAAGCCACCATATTTTCGCCTGACGGAGGAAGCGCTGGCCACCGCCTTCACGGCCAGAACCAAAGTCGTTCTGATCAACAATCCGCTCAATCCGACCGCCACCATCTTTCCAGATGAGGATATCGACCTTCTCGGGCACTATTGTGATCGGTTCGGTGCCGTCGTGATCAGTGACGAGGTCTGGGAGCACGTGATCTTCGACGGGCGCAGCCATGTTTCGCTGCTGTCGCGGCCGTCTTTGCGAGATCGCGTCGTCAAGATCTCATCCGCTGGCAAGATTTTCTCACTGACCGGTTGGAAGGTCGGCTTCGTCATGGCGGCACCGCATCTGATGCGGGTTCTGGCCAAGGCGCACCAGTACATCACCTTCACGACCCCGCCCAACTTGCAGGCTGCCGCAGCCTTCGGGCTTTCCAAGGACGACAGCTATTTCACTGGCATGCGGGCCGATTTCCAGCGCTCGCGCGACCGCTTTGCCGATGGTCTCAGTGGCTTGGGTTTTTCGGTCCTGCCAAGCGCCGCGACCTATTTCCTGAACATCGACATCGCGCCGTTGGGTGAGAGCGATGACGTCGCCTTCTGCGAACGGCTCGTTACCCAGCACGGCGTCGCGGCCATCCCGG
>JBOFFB010000515.1:0-2098 GCA_051648385.1 Allobosea sp. | reverse complement strand
CGGCCTGCACGCCGATGGCGGTGCCGAGATGGGTCTTGCCCGTACCTGGGCCGCCGACCAGCACGATGTTGTGCGCCGACTCGAGGAACTCGCAGCGGTGAAGCTGCCGCACCAGTGCTTCGTTGGCCTCGCTGCAACTGAAGTCGAAGCCGGTCAGGTCTCGGTAGGCTGGGAAGCGCGCCACCTTCATCTGATAGGCCAGCGAGCGCACCTCGCGCTCGGTGAGCTCGGCCTTGAGCAGACGCGACAGGATGGCCACGGCCGACTGGTAGGCCGGCGAGTCCTGCGCCGCCAGGTCGCCCAGCGCTTGTGCCATGCCGTGCAGCTTCAACGACTTGAGCATCTCCAACATGACTTCATGCTGCATGATGCACCTCCCGATCTCGCAAGCTGTCGTAGCGGCCGACGTTGGCCTGCGGTTCGACGTGCAGCGCCAGTGCCTGTGGTGAGGTGATCGGTGCCACGGGCTCGCCTTCCAGGAGGCGGCTGAGGATGTTCAGGATGGTTTGCTTGGACGGGGCACCCGCCTCCAGTGCGAGCTCCACCGCAGTGAGCACGGCCTGTTCGTCGTGCAACAGCACCAGCGCCAGGATCTCGACCATCTCGCGATCGCCACCAGGGCGTTTGAGCAGTGTGGATTGCAGGCGTCGGAAGCCCTCTGGCAGTTCGGCGAACGGTGCGCCGTTACGCAGCGCACCGGGCTTACGCTGCAGCACCGCGAGGTAGTGGTGCCAGTCATAGATTGTGCGCCCCGGAAGATGGCTACGGTCGATGTGCCGCACGTGCTCGGCAATCACCTGGCCTTCGGCCACGAACACGAGCCGATTGGCATAGACGCGCAGACTGATGGGCCGGTTGGCAAACGACGCCGGTACGCTGTAGCGGTTGCGCTCGAAGGTCACCAGGCAGGTTGGTGAGACGCGCTTGGTGTGCTCCACAAAGCCATCGAACGGCTGCCCCACGGGCATCAGGTGTGGCCGCTCCAGCGACCAGGCCTCCCAGAGGGTCATGTCCAGCTCAGGATGGCGGGTCTGCTGCCACAGCCGTACGCACTGGTCGGCCAGCCAGTCATTAAGTGCCGCCAGAGAGCCGAATGCAGGGATGCGTTGCCAGATGCGGTGACGGCTGTCCTGCACGTTCTTCTCTATCTGCCCCTTCTCCCAGCCCGAGGCCGGGTTACAGAACTCGGCGTCGAACAGGTAGTGGCTGACCATGGTGCTGAAGCGCAAGTTGACGTCACGCAACTTGCCCAGGCGCACGCGATCCACGGCGGTCTTCATGTTGTCGTAGATGCCGCGACGCGGGATACCGCCCCAGGCCACAAAGGCGTGGTGATGGGCATCGAACAGCATCTCGTGGGTCTGCAGCAGATACGCGCGCAGGAAGAATGCGCGGCTGTGGCTGAGCTTGAACTGAGCCACTTGCAGCTTGGTGCGCTCGCCGGCGATGACCGCCCAGTCCTCGCTCCAGTCGAACTGGAAGGCCTCACCCTCTGCGAAGCGCAGTGGGATAAAGGTGCCTCGCCCCGACGTGCGGGCTTGCTCCTGTTGCTCCTGGCGCCAGCGGCGAGCGAATGCGGCAACGCGATCGTAGGAGCCGGTGAAGCCCAAGGCACACAGATCAGTGTGGATCTGCTTGAGTGTGCGCCGTTGCTTGCGTGGCTTGTTGGCCTCGGTCTTGAGCCAAGCGGAGAGCTTGGCGGCATGGCCGTCGAGCTTGCTCGGACTCTGCCGTGCAGGATAGGCCGGTGCCGTGGTGTCAGCGCGCAGATAGCGCCTGACCGTGTTCCTGGAGATGCCCAGGCGTCTGGCGATCTCGCGCAGCGGGATCTGGTCGCGAAGATGCCAGCGTCGAATGATGCTCAGTATGGCCACGTCGATCACTCCGATCTCCCGCTCGTTGCCGAGCGGGACAGTGTTCTATACGTGGGTCAACATTCGATGCAAAAACCTACCTCGGGTGGGTCAGGATTCCGTGCAAATCAACACGATTGGTTCAGAATGAGCTTGCCACCCTGCCCAAGGAGTGAGGAGAAGGGCTGCCAATGCGTAGTTGGCGGAGTGTCGGCAGCCTTTGGGAAAAATTTCGCAAATATTTG
>JBOFFB010000514.1:0-4669 GCA_051648385.1 Allobosea sp. | reverse complement strand
GATGTCGGCAACAGAGGCATCGAAGGGCGCAACCACGTTCACATCGACGCCAAGCTGGGCCAGAAGGCGGCTGATCTCGGTGATGTCGTCGCGGTGGCGGAAGCCGAGCGCGGTGGGCCCGAGCAGGTTGCAGCTCGGCTTTGCGCCGGGCGCACGCTCTGAGCGGACAAAGCCCTGCGCGCGATCGGCCAACAAGGCGCGGGTCAGGCGGTAGAACGTCTCCGACGCCCCCCAGTTTTCCTTCTTCTGGTAAGAAGGCAATTCCAGCGGAATGACCGGCACCGGCAGGTTGAGGGCAGCCACAAGTCCAGCCGGGTTGTCCTGCAACAGTTCAGCGGTGCAGGATGCCCCCACGAGGATTGCGGCAGGCTTGAAGCGCTCATGCGCATCGACGCAGGCACGCTGGAAGATGTCCGCCGTGTCGCCACCAAGGTCACGGGCCTGGAAGGTGGTGTAGGTCACCGGCGTGCGCTTCTCGCGCCGCTCGATCATGGTGAAAAGCAGGTCCGCATAGGTGTCGCCCTGCGGCGCATGCAGCACGTAGTGGACGTCCTTCATCGCGGTGGCGATGCGAATGGCGCCCACGTGCGGCGGGCCTTCATAGGTCCACACGGTCAGCTGCATGACGCGGCCTCCATGCGGCTGCCGACCTTGAGCCGGGCCTTGCGGTTGAACGGCCTGGCAAACAGCTCTGCCAGATCACCAGCCTGCTCGTAGCCATGGATCGGGGTGAACACGAGTTCGATCGACCACTTGGTGTTGAGGCCCATCGCCTCCAGCGGGTTGGCGAGGCCAAGGCCGCAGACCACGAGATCGGGCCGCGCCGCGATGCAGCGGTCCATCTGAAGGTCGACATCGGCCCCTTCGGTGATCAGCGTGCCGGCGGGCAAAAGCGCCATGTCATGGGCCAGATGCTTGGCGTGCAGATAAGGCACGCCGACTTCGACGATTTGCATGCCGACCTCGTTCGCAAGGAAGCGCGCCAGCGGTGCCTCAAGCTGCGAATCGGGGAAGAAGAAGATGCTCTTGCCGCCAAGCTCCGGCTGGTAGCGTGCCAAAGCTCTCCTGGCGCGCTCGCGCGGACCGACGATGGCGGCGTCGAACACGTCCTGCTCGATGCCAAAGGCGGCAGCAGCAGCACTGAGCCAGGCCGTCGTGCCCTCTGCACCAAGCGGGAAAGGCGCTGCGAGGCGGGTCGCACCGCGCGCTTCGAGCAGGCGTGCGGTCTCGGAAAGGAAGGGCTGTGCCAGCAGCATGCGGGTGTTCGGCCCTACGGTGGGCATGGCGGTGGAGCGGCGCGGCGGGAAGAAAGCCACGTTGCCGATGCCCATGTCAGACAACAGGCGGCGGAACTGGTCCTCGACCACATCGGCCAGCGCACCGACGATCAGCAGGCTTGCCTCGTCGCTGCCAGGTACAGGCAGGGGTGCTGGCAATCCCGGCACCATGGCTGCCAGCGCTGCATCTTCGCCTTGGGTGAACGTTGTTTCGATGCCGCTGCCCGAATAGCTCAGGACCCGGCAATCGGGGTTGAAGCGCTTGTCGAGGCGCATGGCGGCGCGGCCCAAATCCAGCTTGATCACCTCGGATGGGCACGAGCCGACAAGGAACAGGAGCTTGATGTCGGGGCGGCGTGCGAGGAGCTGGTCGACCACACGGTCAAGCTCGTCATGGGCGTCAAGCATCCCGGCCAGATCACGCTCTTCGAGGATGGCGGTGGCGAAGCGCGGCTCGGCGAAGATCATCACGCCGGCGGCGGACTGGATCAGGTGGGCACAGGTGCGCGAGCCGACAACGAGGAAGAAGGCGTCCTGGATCTTGCGGTGCATCCAGATGATTCCGGTCAGCCCGCAGAACACCGCATGCTGGCCGCGCTGGCGCTGCACCACAGGCTCGGAGCAGCCGGACGATGGCACGATGGGCGCATGCACGGTCATGTCGGCGACCCCAGCAGTTCACTTTGGCTGGCTGCCGATGCACCAAGTCGGGCGGCCCTTAATTTGAGGATGAACTGCACTGCATTGACGACGTAGGTGGCGTAGGCGGCAAGGGCCAGCCACATCTGCTGGGTCGGCGTCAGCCAGCCGGTGAAGAGGCTGAGCAGATAGGCCGTGTGCAGCGCGATAACCACCATGCTGACCGCATCTTCCCAGAAAAACGCGTCTGCAAACAGATACTTGCCATAGACGTCATGTTCCCAGATCGAACCGGTGACCATGATGGTGTAGAGCACCAGCGTCTTGACCACGATGGAGATCGTGGCGGCTTCAAAGCCTTCTCCGGTGGCAAGGTAGCGCAGCACAAGCGCAAGACTGATGAGGAACACGACAAACTGAAATGGGGCCAGAATGCCCTGCACCAACGTCCACGGCGAAGCATCGCGACGCCGACGCTGCTCTGCCGTGTAAAGCGGCTTTGCGATGCGCTTGGCCGGAAGCGGGCGATGCAGCTGGCTCATCTGATGCTCCCCCGTTTCAACACCTGAAACTCCCTGTGATCCCGCATGCGATTGATAAAACCACTGCGGGTACACGCCACAAATCTGTTGTAAATTCCACAGAACGTCAAGTTGACTTTACATTTTTGCGTGCTCTAGAATACCTACGTAGTGACCCGAAGGGACCGGAGGCGGGCGTCATGTTAGCTTGGCAAATGACCAAGTCTGTGGCGGCGGGTTCAGCCCTCGGACCGCAACATGGGCCGTCATGTGCCACAGCGATTTCGCTATCGTGCCGAAATCGTTTTGCATGTGGTCAACAGCGGAGAGTTGGCGATGTCTGACTCGACCTATCCGAATTCGCCCAAGGTTTCCGGCTCTGGCAACCGTGCTGCCGATGGAGCATCCCATTCAAATATTGACCATGCGGATGACCTGATGGTGTTGCTGTCACGCGTCGTGCAGCGTGATATTGTCCCCAATCTCATAACGGCCAACCGCATCATTGGAGAAGATGCCATGCACTTTGGTGCGACTGCCCACTCGGCCTGGCACGATGTCGGCTTCAATGCCGAACGCGGCGAGCGAGACATGAATTTTGTTGGCAGTCACGTTCGCATGGCGGATGTGGCGCGTTTCGTCCGGTTGCTGCGCAGCACCGGCGTCGATGCGGCACCTGCACTTGTCGAAGTGCTGCTGTCTCGCGGCATCCGGCGCAGCGAACTCTATCTTGACCTGCTTGGCCCAGCCGCGCGACTGGTCGGCGACATGTGGCTTGATGACGAGTGCAGTTTCGCCGATGTCACCATGGTGGTCGGGCGTCTGCACAACATCCTCAATTCCTTGCGCGGCGAACAGGCAGCGCCGTCCGCCGTGCGGTGTGCCCCAGATGTCCTGTTGTCGGTTGCGCCCGGTGAGCAGCACAGTTTCGGCATCGCCATTGTTGATGCGGTATTCCAGGACGCGGGCTGGTCCACAACCTTGTCGCATACGAATGATGCGGACTTGCTTCTTGAACAGGTCTCAGCGCGTCGTTTCGATGCAGTTGGTGTCTCGTTGAGCAATGAATGCCTCAAGGATGCCTTGAGGGTCACCATCATGCGCTTGCGTGCCGCCTCCGCCAATCGCGATCTGCTGGTTCTGGTCGGAGGGCCGGCATTTGCCCTTGCTCCATCGCTTGCCATAGAGATCGGTGCCGACGCATTGGTGGGGTCTGGCCTCGATGCCGCGATCGAGGCGCGCAGTCTTTTGCCTCGACAAGTCTTGCTGGCCGTATAAATACGGACGACATCATTTCCGCACGAATGCCCGCCCGCGTTCGGTGCCCACCTTTGAGGGCTGG
The DNA here is from genome assembly GCA_051648385.1 of Allobosea sp. Taxonomy (GTDB): domain Bacteria; phylum Pseudomonadota; class Alphaproteobacteria; order Rhizobiales; family Beijerinckiaceae; genus Allobosea. Next base: position 890 of record JBOFFB010000514.1, on the reverse strand, counting down.
CCTGTGAAGACCATTGACCATCCGTCCCTTGCGGTGGTCCACATTGATCCAGCCGTTGCGGCGCGAATGGTCATGGCCAGCGCGGACCTGGCAGTCATTCTGGATCGCGACGGCGTCGTCAAGGATGTACTGCTTGCCACCGAGGCCCGGTTGCCATCGGAGTTTGGCGCTTGGTTGGGCAAAAGCTGGATCGAAACGGTTGCGCCTGACAGCCGCAACAAGGCGCAGCAATTGCTGACTGATGCCGCCGCTGGACTGCCTGGCCGCTTTCGTGAAATCAACCACAGCGTGACAGCCGGTGATACCACTGTGCCGATCCGCTATTCTGCGTTGAAGCTTGATGATACGGGGCAGCTTCTCGCGATAGGTCGCGATTTACGAGCGCTGGCTGCGCTGCAGCAGCAACTGGTGCAATTTCAGCAATCAATGGAGCGGGAATACAGCCGCCTGCGTGCCGCCGACACACGCTATCGGGTGCTGTTCCAGCTCACCTCCGAGCCGATCCTGATTGCCGATTCAGCCGGTCGGCGCATCTCCGAAGCGAACCCGGCTGCCATGAACTTGCTGGGGCTGCCGCCCAACCGGATAACCGGACGGTTGCTGCACAGCTTCTTTGCCGACAAGGGCGGCGAGGGCTTGCAGGAGATCCTTGCTGCAGCAGGCAATGGCGCGCCACCGATTGCCGCCAAGTTGTCGCTGGCCGAGGGCGGCACTGCAGTCAGCGTCCAGGCATCGCTTTTCCGGCAGGACGGCGCAGCCTATTTCCTGCTTCGGCTCTCAGGGGCTGCCGACCGGTCCGGTTCCACGGCAGGCACTTCTGCGATGCTTGACGACATTCTTGAACGACTGCCGGATGCCTTCGTTGTGACCGACGGCGACGGCGTTATCCA
>JBOFFB010000513.1:0-3191 GCA_051648385.1 Allobosea sp. | reverse complement strand
CCAAAAGCGAGCGACTATACCCCGCCCACCAACAGCCAGTGGCAACCCCATCGGCCGGCGCCCGAGTAGCTCAGTTGGTAGAGCAAGCGATTGAAAATCGCTGTGTCACTGGTTCGATTCCGGTCTCGGGCACCATTTTTCGCATCTCATGACAACCTGCAAAACCACACCGCTTGTTTGGCTACGTCCGATCGCCTGTACGATACCAGCTTCGCCACAATCTTGTCACATTTGGTGCAGCTTCCGTTCATCTGGCCAAGGCGATCTTCATCCCTGAAAACCGTGTGCGGGAGGCTCCTTCTCCCTTCGATGCGGCTCAAGCCGACCATGGCAGGGGATGTCGATGCACGGGACTTCAAGCACCACCAGCCAAAGCGCCTTCACCGAGGTCGTCACGCTTCGCCAGGCCAAGAATCTGATCAAGGTCATGGCGCAGGAGCAGAGCTTCCTGCTGCTCTCCGCGCCGGGCATCGGCAAGTCCGAGATGGTCTATGAAGCCGCGCGCGAGGCCGGGTTGCCGTGCCGCTCGCTGCTCGGAACGCAGATCGCGCCGGAAGATGTCAGCGGCGTGCCGCGCATCATCGGTGAACGCTCGGTGTTCTGCCCGCCGCGCATCCTTCTGCCCGAGCGGCCCGAGCCCTTCTGCCTGTTTCTCGACGAGCTGCCGGCTTGCGCGCCCGATGTGCAGAAAGCGTTCTATTCGCTGCTGCTGGAGCGCCGCCTTGGCGAGCATGCCCTGCCGCCCGGCACATGGGTGGTCGCGGCAGGTAATCGCTTGCAGGACCGCGCCCTGGTCCGCGCCATGAGCTCGGCGCTGGTCAACCGCGTCACAATCCTGCAAATCCGCCACGATGTCGACGAGTGGCTGGCCTGGGCCCAGCGGGCCGGGGTGCGCCGCGAAATCCGCAGTTTCATCACGACAGTGCCCGATGCACTGATGCGGCCCGTTCCGGCTGATCCGGTGCCGTTCTCGACGCCGCGCTCGTGGTCGCTGCTGTCGCGTGCCTTTGATCTGGCCGAGCGGGCAGGGCAGTTGACACCTGAGACGCGCCGGGCATTGGCCTATGGGCGGCTTTCGCCGGAGGATGCTGCGGTTTTCTGCGCGCTCGCCGAAGAGAGCATCGGCCCGGTGCAACCGATCGAGCGCTACATCCGCGAGCCGGCATTGCTGCCGAAAGGCGACAGCGCCCGCTGGTTCATCCTCGATTGCATCCGTCAGTTCGTGCGCGATGGCCGCGCCAAGGATTTGCCGCCCCGGCTGATCAACAAGTTCTTGCGCAGCCTGACGTCCGAACACCAACTCATTTTGCTCACCGACATGGTCGAGACGTGGGGCGCGCTCGGGGCGGAGCCAGCCATGCTGGCGCTGCTGCGCAAGGTCGCGGCGTGAGCAACGAAACCTCCAAGACCGACCGCGCCATGCTTGAGCGCATCGCGCGCGGTCTGCGCATGGTCACGGTGCCGTTCCCGCATCTGGCAGGGCTGGCGGCGGCGGTGCGGGTCGCACTCGATGACAGCGTGCCCACCATGGGCATTTTCGCGTCCGGTCGCATGGTGGCCAACCGCGCTTTCACGCAGCGCCTGTCGCCGGATGACCTGTTGTTCGTGCTGGCCCATGAGTTGCTGCATCTGGCGTTGCGCACCCATGACAGGGCGCAAGGTTCTGGTCGGCTCGAGTTCAACTACGCCCATGACTACATCATCAACGACATGCTGCGTCACGCCCTCGGCCTCGATAAAATCCCCGCCGGCGGGCTCGATATGCACGGCGCGCGCGAGCGGTCTGCCGAGGACATCGTGCTGGAAATGCGCCGCAGTTCCGGCTCGACCTTTTCGCGCAGCCAGGTCTGGGAAGGCGTCGTCGTGAGCCTCGACACCGTGCTGGGCGGGCAAGGCCAGCCGTCATCCGGCAAGACCGGCGATGTGCTGGATGCTGCCACCGAGCGCGAGATGTTTCCAGGTAGTGCCGAGGAGCAGGCCGCCCGTGCCAAGGCCATGGGCGAACTTGCGGCAAAAGGCCTGGCCATGGCCAAGGCGCTGGGCCTGATGCGCGGACGCGGCACGGTCGGCGGTGGCGCGAGCCAGGAGGTGCGGGCGCTGCGCGGCATCTACAGCACGCCGTGGCAGGTGGCTTTGCAGTGTTGGATCGAAGGGGCGGCACCCGGCGAGCGCACTTTCACGCGTGCGTCACGCCGTGGTGCCGAGCGCACCGATCTCGTGATGCCTGGCCGCCAGCGCCATTCGATGATGCTGAACGTCATCCTCGACACCAGCGGGTCCATGACCGCAGAAATCCCCTATGCGCTTGGTGCCATCGCCGACTTTTGCGAGGCAACCGGCATCGACGACATCCGCGTGGTGCAATGCGACACTGAGGTGACGTCCGACGAGATGCTCTCGCCGGTCGAACTCGCCGAATACAAGATCAAGGGCTATGGCGGCAGCGATCTGACGCCGGCACTGCTGGCGCTGGCCGACGATGCCCGCGTCAGCGCCGCCATCGTCATTACCGATGGCGACATCACCTATCCGGCAGAATCCATGCCTTATGCGGTGCTCTGGGCCTTGTCTGCCGAGAATTCGACATTTTCGCCGCCTTACGGGCGCGTCATCACTATGCAGCGGGAGAATTGAACATGAAGGTTGTCCAGGAACTCGTCGCGTACTTCGATCATCGCGGCAAGCTTTCGCGCAAGCAGCTCACGAAGCTGCTGGAGCAGAACTATGTCGCCTCTGATGCGCCCAACGGCATGCACGGACTGTGCGACACGGTCGGCGCGACCTTCTATTTTCGCATCAGAGGCACGCTGGAAGGCCAGGTCTGGGGCACGGACACGTACACGCGTGATTCGAACCTCGGTGCCGCCGCCGTCCATGCCGGGCTGGTCAAGCCGGATGAAACCAAGGTGTTGCGCGTCACCGTGGTTGCCGCCCTCAGCGCCTATCCCGGCAGCACCAACAACGGTGTCACCACCACGGATTATGCCGAGTTTCCCCACGCCTGGCGGCTCTCGGCGATCTGAAGCGGCTACCAGTCCATGAACAGCACGCACCGCGCGCCAACGGTGCAAAGCGCCGTCCAACACCCGGAAAATCCTGCAGGAAAAAATGGCGGAGACGATGGGATTCGCCATCGTTATCTGAAATTCCATAATCCAATCAAATAGTTACTTGATTCAGGCCGCAGTCTT
>JBOFFB010000512.1:0-5359 GCA_051648385.1 Allobosea sp. | reverse complement strand
ACAGCGAAGTTCCGCCCTTGTCGCTGCTGCAGCCTGCGGCTTGCCATTTGCGGTTTGACCTGAAGCTCGAATCCGCCTGTTCGCGCGAGCAGCTTGCCGATGTTCTGGAACGCTGTCTCGACGCTGACGAGTTTGCGATATCCCTCCTCGGAGTGGACACTGGAGGTGGGCAGCAAATGCAGACGCTTACTGCCGTTGCATCAGTTCCGCCGAATCTGTCTCGGACCTTGCCTGCAACAGGTGATGCGGCATCAACCAATGTCAGCGATCAGGACGTCTCCGCGCAACTCCGGGTCGCCAAGTCGCTGCCCCTGATGTCGCCATTGCCAGAGGCAGGCGCACCAGTTGCGACCTTGAAGAACCGCCCCGCAATGGTCCGCACCATCCGCGTCGATCTCGACCGGGTGGACAGGCTGATGAACCTCGTGGGCGAGATCGTCATCACCCAGTCGATGCTGATCGACCGCAGCCGCAACCTGCCCGTGCTGCACGCATTGCAACTGACCGAGGGCATCGAGGCGCTGACACGCCAGACCCGCGAGTTGCAGGATCAAGTGATGGCCGTGCGGGCACAGCCCGTGAAAACCGTGTTCCAGCGCATGCCGCGCGTGGTCCGCGATCTCGCCACCTTGCTCGGCAAGGAGGTGCGCCTCGTCACGCACGGAGAGGACACCGAGGTCGACAAGACCATCATCGAGGAACTGGCGGATCCGCTTACGCACATGATCCGCAACGCGCTCGACCATGGGCTTGAAAAGCCGGACGAACGTATCGCTGCCGGCAAGCCCGTCGACGGCGTGATCACCTTGTCTGCAGAACAGCGCGGCGGGCGGATCGTCATCACGATCGCGGATGACGGACGCGGGCTTCCACGCGACAAGCTCTTCGCCAAGGCTGTCGCGCGCGGCGTGATGAGCGCCGATGCGAAGCCGTCATGGGCCGAGATCGATGCCCTGATCTTCCATGCCGGCCTGTCCACCGCCGAAGCTGTCACCGATGTCTCGGGGCGCGGCGTCGGCATGGATGTGGTCAAACAGAATGTCGAAGCACTGGGCGGCAGAGTCACGGTCGAGTCGGAGCCCGGCAAGGGTTGCGTTTTTGCCCTGTCCTTGCCGCTGACTCTCGCGGTCGCAGACGGGATGGTCGTCAAGGTCGCCGGCCATCGCATCATCGTGCCGATCAGCTCGATCATGGAAACGCTGCAGATCGGCAACTGCCACCCGGACACGCTGCCTGGTGGCGGTGAAATCGTCCGCCTGCGCGGCCAGATTGCACCGCTGGTCAGGCTCGCCGACCTGCTTGAACTTGGCGAGAGTGGCCACGAGACCGTCGTGATCAGTGCCGAGACCGACCGCGGCGACATCATTGGAATCGCTGTCGACGAAATTCTTGGCCAGCAGCAGGTCGTGGTCAAAAGCCTCGAGGCTTCGTTCGGAGCCGTGGCCGGAGCATCAGCTGCCACGATACTCGGCGACGGCATGGTCGCCCTCATCCTCGACACCGATGCACTGCCCGCGCTGATTGCCAAGCGAAACGCGCGGCAAAAAGCTCCCGGGCGCACCCCGTTTCCCGCGGCAGCCTGATCACCGTCACCAGAAAGCGACCGCCATGAGTGAGTTCATGTCTTCCAGCGACAATCTCCTGAGCCAGCCGATGCGCAAGATCGTCACCTTCAAGGTAGGTACGCGCACCTTCGGCATCGACGTAGCCGCCGTGCGCGAGATCAAGGGCTGGCATCCAGCAACACCCTTACCGCATGTCCCGCCGCATGTGCGTGGTGTCATCAACCTGCGCGGCATGATCCTCGCGGTTTACGACCTGCGCGCCCGCATCGGCCTTGGTGTCACCGCAGCCACCCCGGCGCATGTCATTCTGGTAGTCGATGTGCACGACCGCGTCGCCGGGCTTCTGGTCGATGCGGTATCGGACATCATCGATATCCCCGCCTCGTCTGTCAGGCCCCCGCCCGATGTGCAGACCTGTGACCAGATACTCAGCGGCGTCGTGATCGTCGGCGAGGAGGTCGTATCGTTGCTTGCACTCGACCGCGCCATCGACGCCAGCCCGCTCGTCAATACCTGGCCAACCCCTCAATCCGACGCGGCCTGAGCCGCCATCTCTCACCTTCAGGAGTACTTGTCATGCGTTTCAAACTTCCCGCCGGACTATCCAGACTTTCGGTCAAGCTGCCGCTTGCCGCAGCCATCGGGCTTCTGGTCGCAACGGTCAGCGTTGCCACTGTGGCCATGTCCATCGCCATATCGACGTTGAACGATGCGACGGAGCATTCATTTCGGACGGTCTCCGAATATCGCGCCAGCGTCATCTCGGACCATTTCAAGCACGAAGAAACCGAACTTGAGGTCATTTCGACTGCCGACGGTTCGCGCATTTCACTGAATGCACTGGAAGGTGCTTTCGGCCAGCTCGATGCCCGCGAAACAACAGATGTGATCACGCGGTACACCACCGCCAACCCCAAGAAAACCGCCCGCCAGGACTTCAACGGCGAAGGTGACCAAAGTTTCTACGGAACGATACATCGGCGCTATCATCCGCATTTGCGCAAGACGAAGGTCGAACTCGGCTACTATGATATTTTCCTGATCCGCAATGACGGCACCGTGGTCTACACGGTCGAAAAGGAAAGTGACTTCGGCACAAACCTGATCAGCGGGCCCCATCGCGACAGCGGCCTCGGCAAGGCATTCCGCGAGGCCATGCGCACCGCAGCCGACCAGAAAATAGTTTTCGCTGACTTCGCGCCCTACGGACCGAGCAACAACGAACCTGCCGGCTTCCTCGCCCGCGCGCTGGTCAACGAGGCAGGTGAGCCTGTCGGCGTGATTGCGCTGCAGCTTTCGATCAAGCGTGTCGCTGACATGCTTTACCGCGACCAGAACACGGCCATCAATCTCATGCTTGTCGGGCCTGACGGCAAACTGCGCAGCCAGTTGAAAGGTATCGCAGAAAGCACGATCCTGACCCGCGAAGTCAGCGGACCGCAAGTGAGCGCAGCCCTAGGCGGCAAGTCCAGCGTGGGCTTTGGCAAGGACACATTTGGTGCCGAGGCGTTGATTGCAGCCCAGCCACTGAACGTTCATGGCCAAAAGTGGGCCTTGGTGGTTAGCCGGCCGGTTGCCGAACTGAATGCACCTATCCGCGAGAAGATCTTTCTGATCAGCTCAGCAACGCTTGGCATGCTCGTCCTGATGGTGCTGGTGGCCGCGCTACTGGCCAAGGCGGTCACCAAGCCGATCCGGCTCCTGAGCGCCGCTGTCGGCAGTCTTGCCCGCGGCGAAGCAACGGACATCCCGGGCCTCGCCCGCAAGGACGAGATCGGCGATCTCGCCCGTTCGCTGCAGATTGTCCATTCAACGGGCATGGACGCTGTGCGCATCCGGTCGGCCTTGGACATCGGCGCTGTCAACATGATCGTGGCTGACCAGAACAATCGCTACGTCTACGCCTCCGGTGCTGCACTGACGTACTTCAAGGACCATGCATCCGATATCCAGCGGGCCTTTCCGGATTTCAATCCGGATGCGGTTGTCGGCTGCACCCGCGAGGACATGCGCAAGTATCTTGGTGTCGACCGTGTCAAGCAGACAGTCAACGGTACCGGATACACCGTCCGCTCGACCTTCGGCGGACGCACCATCGATCTGTCGGCAACCCCGGTGATGAACGAGAAGAACGAGTATCTGGGCGCAACCGTCGAATGGCGCGATGTCACTGATGAGCTGCGTACCGGCATGGAAGTCGCCGGCATGGTCAATGCCGCAGCCGTCGGTGACTTCAGCCAGCGACTGCCGCTGGATGGCAAGACCGGGCCGATGCGCGAGATTTGCGAAGGCTTCAACACGATTTCGACCACGGTCGAGATGTCGGTCGCGGAAATCAGCCAGTCGCTGCAGCATCTCGCCGAGGGTGACCTTACCTACCGCATGCAAACCGATCTGATCGGCTCATTCGAGGAACTGCAGACCCACGTGCGCACCACCTTCGAGCGCCTGACCGAGACAATGACAACGATCCAGGCCACAGCCGAGGAAGTTGCCAACGCTGCCGCCGAGATCAATGCCGGTTCGAACGATCTCGCCAAGCGCACCGAACAGCAGGCCACCTCGCTGGAGGAAACCGCTGCCACCACCGAGGAACTAGCAGCCTCGGTCAAGCAGACGGCGGAAAGTTCGCGCCGCGCCACCGAACTGGCGCAAGACGCCAGCACCGTCGCAGCGAAGGGTGGGACCATCGCCGGCGAGGCTGTCGATGCAAGCGGGCGGATCGAGAAGGCCTCGCAGCAGATTGCCGAGATCGTCGGTGTCATCGACGACATCGCCTTCCAGACCAACCTGCTCGCCCTCAATGCGGCGGTGGAAGCTGCCCGCGCAGGCGAAGCCGGCAAGGGCTTCGCGGTCGTCGCCTCCGAAGTCCGCACGCTGGCCCAGCGCTCGGGCCAGGCCGCCAAGGACATCAAGGGCCTGATCGCCAACTCCTCCGAACAGGTGGCAGATGGCGTCAAGCTGGTCCATGGCGCGGGTGAGGCGTTGCATCAGATCGTCGATGCCGCGGCTCGCGTCTCGGCCACCGTGCTGGATATCTCATCGGCCACTGCGGAGCAGGCCAACGGCATCGAGGAGATGAGCCAGACCGTGGCGCAACTCGATGAGATGACACAGCAGAACTCGGCCATGGCAGAACAAAGCGCTGCCGCTGCCGATGGCCTCCAACAGCAGATCGTCACTCTGCGTTCGCTGGTGGCAACCTTCAAGACTGGCAACAGCGCCAGGGCCTCGCGTGGACAGCCTGAGCCGAAGCTGCTGCAGGGGCTGGTCAAGGCCGCTTTCACCGAGAAGGCAGGCACCGCACCGGCACGTCCGGTGCAGGACGACGGCTGGACGGCCAAAGCCCCGCCGCGACGCGCGGCAGGTGGCCAGGGCGGTGGTCATGGCGGTGGTCACGGCGGCGGCAACTGGTCGGAGTTCTGATCCATGTCTGCCACTGCCTCCGTAACGGCTGACCTTGAGCTCAGCGACAACGATCTTCGCTTTCTGGCGAAGATCGTCCACCAGAAATCCGGCATCGTCATCCGCGACAACAAGTCGGCCATGACGCGCGGCCGTCTGGTACGCCGGGTCAAGGCCCTCGGGCTAACTTCAATAGCCGACTATATTACGCTTCTGCGTGGCCCGGCGCTGGAGCGGGAGATGCCCGAGTTGTTGAACGCGGTGACGACAAATCACACTTCGTTCTTCCGTGAGCGGCACCATTTCGACCAGTTGGCCAATGAAGTTCTGCCTGCGCTTCTGGCCCGCAATCCGAGCCGGTTGCGCATCTGGTCCTCTGCGTGTTCTTC
>JBOFFB010000511.1:0-2523 GCA_051648385.1 Allobosea sp. | reverse complement strand
CGCTGATTTCGCTGTCTCGATTATGGTATTTACCATATAACTCATGGAGTTGATGGCGATTGAGGACAGGTTTGATGGATCACCCAGAGGGTGCGGGGTCGCAGCGGGCAGATCGGGTGGATTTCGACCCTCGTGTGCGGCTGGAACTTCGCGGCACGCAGCTCAGTTCGGACGGCGGCCTCTTGGTGATGCGCGAGCTTGATGACGCGCTCGGGTTGTCCGATTTGGCGTCAGCGGCGCTGCGCGATACTCGCTCTGGCAAGAACACGGTCCATCGGCTCGACGGCCTGTTCCGGCAATCAGTATTTGGGCGGCTGGCCGGATACGAGGATGTCAACGACGCCGACCGTCTCGCCTGCGATCCGGTCATGCGCCAGGTTGTCGGCGGCCGGGCTGTTGACGCGCAAGCAGCTTCAGCCTCGCAGATGGGGCGGTTCGAGACCGAGACGCTGGCCTTGGCCGCGAACCGGGAGGCGCTGGCCGACCTGAGCGGGCAATGGATCGACCGGTTTCATGACCCCCAAGTTCGACAGCAAACCGGCTAAACGATTGAAAGTATTATGGCGGGATGCGCCATTTTGTGACTACACGCGGGCTTTCAGCCGGGTTTTGGCAGGTTCAGTGTGTCGAAAAGCTCCAACTGTTCGCAGGTTGCGGTGGAAAGGCCCTCGACCGAGCGATCGCCGATTTTGGCCTGGTGCCGTTGAATGCGGGCGAGCAGGTCGAGTGCGGTGCGCGGGCTGGCGCTGTGCCCCTTGGCCTTCAGCCGCATGCGCATGACGCGGTAGAGCACGAGGGCCAGGAAGCAGATCAGGGCGTGGGCGCGGATGCGATCGGGCAACCGGTGGTGGACGGGTGCGATCTCGATGTCGGATTTCAGGACGCGGAAGCCGCGCTCGATATCGGCCAGCGCCTTGTAGCGCGCGACAGCGTCTGTCGCTGTCAGGTCCGGTGCGTTGGTGATCAGCGCGAGCTTGCCGTCGAAGAGTTCCGCGCTGGCGATCGCGTCTTCGTCGACGCGCCAGCTGAAGCGGTCAGCGGTGAAGTCGGCTTTCAGGAAGCGGGTCAGCTCGGCTTCGGCGACGGCACGGGTGAAGCGGCTGAACGCGCCGCGGTCGGAGGCGCGGCGCCCGCGGGCGGTTTGCCCGTCGTCCTGGGCATCAAGCCTAGCGACCATCTTGTCGGCCATGGCCTCGAGTTCAGCAATGCGCGCCCGGCGCCGGTCGCCCTGCTCGGCCGCACGCAGGGGGTCATGGGCCACGATCAGGCGATGGCCGGCGAACGTGGCTTCCGCCAGACCGGTTTCGTCGAAGATCAGGCCTTGGAAGGTCTCCACCAGATCGGCATAACGGCGGGCCGGAACGGCCAGGATGAACTCCAGCGTGCGGCCGCCCTGATCGGCGAGGGACGTCAGCTCGCTGATGTTCTCGAGGCTCAAAAGCCCGCGGTCGGCCACCAGGATGACGCGCTGGATCGGGAAGCGCGCCAGCACGGTCGCCAGCATGCCCTGAAGGGTCTTCGTTTCGGCCACGTTGCCGGGATGGACGGTGTGCATGAGCGGCAGGCCGTCCGCAGTCTGGACTACACCCAGGACAAACTGCCGGGCAATGCCGCCGCGTTCCTTGTTCATGCCGAAGGCGCGAATGTCGTCGGCGACATCGCCTTCCCCATGAATACGCACGGTGGTCAGATCGTAGAAGATGATCGACAGGTCCCGGTCGACCAGCGGTCGGATCTGTTTTGCGAGCTCCATCTCGACCCGCTCGGCATGGTCCATCAGCGCATCCATGGCGCGCAGCAGATGCTGATGGGTCACGCCCTCTGGCATCGAAGGCATCGCAACGGTGTCCAGCCAGCGCAGACAGCCAAGCTTGCTGGTGGGCTCGCAGAGGCGATTGAACACCATGGCGCGCACCAGAGCCTCGATATCGAGCTTGCGCTTGCCGGAGCGCAAGGCCCGGCCAAGGGCACGGTCGAAGCCAAGGTCCGTCCACAGCGCGTGCAGCGCGAACACATCCCCGAAAGCCCGGGCTGGAGCGTGGCTGATCTCGAGCTTCGCTGGCTCATCGCGACCCGTCACACGGCAAAGACCACGGATCAACGCGTCGAGGTGGCCGTCTTCCATGCCATCGATGCGCCCGAGATTGGCAACGACCCGATGCCGCGGCTTTCCTGCCTCGTTGCGGTAGGACTCGACGATCTGCAGGTAGCGCCGACCGCCGCTTTCGTTGATGCGCACGAACATATCTACAGGATATGCCGTCAAGCCCAATGTGGCAATGCGAATAACAACGACGGCGTGTGACTACAGCGAATCCCCGTTCACGCCCACCTAACTTGTTGATCGGACAGGATCACCCCATGCAGATCAGCACTATTCCAAGGGAATTTTGTCGAACTTGGGGGATCTGCGCAACGCTGTCGTCATGCAGCTCAAGGAAGGTTGGTCACCAGAACAGATCGCTGGTCGCCTGCAATTCGATGGTCAGCCTGTATGCGTAAGCCACGAGACCATTTACGCAT
>JBOFFB010000510.1:0-8502 GCA_051648385.1 Allobosea sp. | reverse complement strand
CGCCCGTGATTGACGACATCCACGATGCCGCTGGGCGGGGCGCTGCTCGCCTCACCGCGCAGGTCGGCGACGGACGGCGCTGTTGCTGGCGCAGGCGACATTGAGTGTGCAGACATCGATAACCCCTGAATTCTTGCCTTTCACATAGGACAGCTTGGTCGCTTCGGCCATATCCGCAGGCATGGTCTCAACCATGAAAGATCGTGACCAACCCATCACTCCGGTCGATCAAGCCTGAGATCTGGCCAAAAAAACAAAACCCGCGAGGCTTGAACCTCGCGGGTTGAAACAGGGCAGCAAGTGCTGTGCCGTGTCGCTGGTCACTTCTTGAGTGAGTCGCGGATCTGGGTCAGCAGAACGACTTCGTCAGATGGGCCAGCTGGTGCAGCTGCCGGTTCGGCCTTCTTCATCTTGTTCATGGCCTTGACAACAAGGAACAGAACCCAGGCGATGATCAGGAAGTTGACGATGAAGGTGATGAACTGGCCGTAGCCAAGCACCGGACCAAGCTTCTTGGCATCTGCATAGCCAACGCCAGCGGCAATCTTGGGACCAAGCGAGGCATAGAGGTTCGAGAAGTCGACGTTTCCGAACATGCCCACTATGGGCATGATGATATCTGCAACCATGGACTCGACAATCTTGCCGAATGCGCCACCAATGATCACGCCAACGGCGAGATCAACTACATTGCCTTTCATGGCAAAATCTTTGAATTCCTGAAGCATTTGGATGTCCTTCACTTGGCTTAATTCGAGGGATACACCAGCCCAACCCAGCAAGGTGCTTTGAGACGATTAAACCAAAGCTTAGTCCATTAGAAGAGCAAAACTGAACATTCAGGCGTCACTTTGCACAAAATGCAACAACCACGGCATGTCAGCTGCAATCTGTTGTCGAGGTTGGCGTCAACATCAGCAACGTCTATCATCAACTCGTTGTACCTTTTGAAGCCTTGAACTGTCCGAGGGCTTGGACTTTCTCAAGCTCTGGAGAACCGATGATGCTTCCCGGCTGGTCGATTGTGCTCAGCGCCCTGCTTTACCTCTTTGTGCTGTTTGCTGTCGCCCATGCAGCCGATGGCGCGGGCCGCCGCCTGATGCGCGGGCCTGGGCGCACCACGATCTATGCGCTGGCACTGGCGGTCTATTGCACCTCGTGGACCTTTTACGGTTCGGTCGGCTTCGCCAACAGGGCCGGGCTCGATTTTCTCGGCATTTATCTCGGGCCTATCCTGGTGATCGGCCTCGGCCACCGCCTGGTGGCGCGCATCGTCCGGCTGGCCAAGGCACAGAACATCACCTCGATCGCCGACTTCATCGGCGCGCGTTATGGCAAAAGCGAGCGCGTGGCGGCCCTTGTGACGCTGATCGCCGTGCTGGCCGCCCTGCCTTATGTCGCGCTGCAACTGAAAGCAGTCTCATCATCGCTGTCGGTGTTTCTGGAGGTCACCGATGGCACACGGCTCAGCAGTCAATTGCCGATACTGGGTGATCTGGCCTTGCTGGTCGCGCTCGTGCTGGCGGCCTTCGCGGTTGCCTTCGGCACACGCCACATCGATGCCACGGAACATCAGGACGGGCTGGTGGTGGCGATCGCGCTCGAATCGGTGGTCAAGCTGCTGGCATTCCTGATCGGTGGCATCTTTGTCGTCTACTGGATGAATGACGGCCTCGGTGCCGTGCTGGACGCCGCCATGAAGCCTGCTGCCGCTGACATTGTGCCAATCATCGAACGGACTTCGAGTTTCGGCACGTTCTTCACGCTGACCGTGCTGTCGGCTTTTGCAGCGCTCCTGTTGCCTAGACAGTTTCATATGGCCATCGTGGAAAACCGCGACGAGCGTGATGTCAGACGCGCCGCATGGCTCTTCCCGCTTTATCTGATTGCCATCAACCTGTTCGTCTTGCCCATCGCCATTTCAGGCGAGACATTGTTGCAGCTCAGGCCCGACGAGCGCGACATGACAATGTTGCTCCTGCCGCTGAGCCAGGGCGCGGGCGTGATAGCGCTGATTGTCTTCATCGGTGGTCTGAGCGCAGCGACCGCGATGGTCATCGTCGCCTCGGTGGCGCTGGCCATCATGATCTCCAACCATCTGGTGATGCCGATCGTGGTGCGCGGCCGTGGCATCGTCAATGCATGGCGCGGATCGGCGCTGGTGGTGCCAACGCTCGACAGCCGCAGCGGCGATCTTGGCTCGCTCTTGGTCACCACACGGCGCATCGCCATCGTGGTGATCGTGCTGCTCGGCTATGTCTATTATCGCGCGGCGGGAGACGCTGCGCTCGCCACCATCGGGCTTCTGTCCTTCGCCGCAACCGCGCAGATCGGGCCGGTCTTCATCGGCGGACTGATCTGGCGGCGCGGCACTGCGATGGGGGCGTCGTGCGGCCTTGTCGCCGGATTGCTGGCCTGGATCTACACTTTGCTGATGCCCAACGTGCTGGGCACGGACCCTGCCTGGATGTCACTGATCCAGAACGGGCCCCTCGGCATCGAGGCGCTGAGGCCGACCGCGCTATTCGGCAGTTCCATGCCGCAACTCAGCCATGGCGTGTTCTGGAGCCTGCTTGTCAACACGCTGGCCTTCATCGGAGGCTCGCTGCTGAGGCCGGCCAATGCCATCGAACGGTTGCAGGCGGCCACCTTTGTCTCGCCCTCGGGGCCGGGCATGGCGCAGAATCTGCGGCTCTGGCGCTCTTCGGTGAGCATGGACGAGTTACAGGGCACCATCGCGCGCTATCTTGGCGCTGATCGCACGCGCTCCGCATTTGCGGGCTTCGATCGAAGCTCTGGGCGCACGCAAGCGTCAATACCCAACGGCCACGAAGAGGCCGACATCCATGCCATCCGTTTCGGCGAACATCTGCTGGCCTCCGCAATCGGCGCAGCATCCTCGCGCCTTGTGCTTTCGGTGCTGCTCAAACGCCGCAACCTGTCGAGCGAGACCGCTTTCAAGCTGCTCGACGACGCATCGGCGGCCCTGCAGTACAATCGCGACCTGCTGCAGCACGCTCTGGACCAATCCGGCCAGGGTATCACGGTCATCGACAAGGAGTTGCGAATCTTGTGCTGGAACCACGCCTTCATCGAGCTCTACGAGTTGCCGCCGGACATGATGCGTGTCGGCAGGGGGCTCGATGAGATCGTCCGCTTCAACGCCGAGCGCGGCTCCTATGGCGAAGGACCGGTCGATGACCTTGTGGCCATACGGCTCGAGAGCTTTCTCAATGACCGCGAGCCGGTGCGTCTGCGTGTCTATCCCTCCGAGCGCGTCATCGAAATCCGCTCGAACCCACTGCCCGATGGCGGCCTCGTGACAACCTACAGCGACGTTTCGGACGCTGTCGCAGTCGAGGAAGCACTGGAGGGGCGGGTTCGCGAACGCACCGAGGAGCTGACGCGCGTCAACAGCGCGCTGCAGATCGCCAAGCAGGAAGCCGAGAACGCCAACCTCTCGAAGACGCGGTTTCTGGCCGCAGCCAGTCATGATGTGTTGCAGCCCCTGAATGCCGCGCGGCTCTATGCGCACTCGCTGGGTGAACGCGACCGGCTGGCCGGCAGACCAGAACTCGCCGAAAACGTCGAGGCCTCGCTGGATGCCGTGGAGGAGATCCTCACCGCATTGCTCGAAATCTCGAAGCTCGATGCGGGTGCCATGAAGCCTGAGTTCACCACCTTCCGCCTCGACGAGGTGTTCAGGCAGCTCCAGCGTGATTTCGAGCCGATGGCGCATGAAAAGAAGCTGAATCTTGTCTTCATGCCAACGAGGGCTGTGGTCCGGTCGGACCGCAGGCTGTTCCGCCGCCTGCTGCAGAACCTCGTCTCCAATGCGATCAAGTACACGCCCTCCGGCACGGTCCTCATCGGTTGTCGCCGCCGCGGCACGCAAGTCGCGATCCAGGTGGTCGATACCGGCCTCGGCATCCCCGCCAACAAGCAGAAAGCGGTTTTCCGAGAGTTCGAGCGGCTTGACCAGGGTGCGAGAGTGGCGCGCGGGCTTGGGCTCGGGCTGTCGATCGTCGAGCGCATTGCCCGCACCCTCGGGCACAGAATTGCCCTGCACTCGGTCGCTGGGCGCGGCTCGCGCTTCGAGATCATCGTGCCACGTTCGGCAGCGTTGCCCGCACCTGCCCTGCAGCCTGACAGGGCAGCCAGCGCCTATGCACCGCTCAAGGGCATGCTGGTGGTGGCCATCGACAACGAGCCGACCATTCAGGACGGCATGCGACTGGTTCTGCGTGGCTGGGGTTGCGAGGTTGTGACCGCGGCGACAGGCATCGAGGCACTCGCAGAACTGGCTGCGTTGGGCCGTGCGCCCGACGCGATCGTTGCAGACTTCCATCTCGACAAGGGCGACGGCATCACAACCGTCAACGCCATGCGCGAAGTATTGGGTGGCTCCATCGCTGCAACATTGTTGACCGCTGACCGCTCGCCCGAGGTGCGCGCCATGGCGGAGGCCGTCGGCATGCAGCTTCTCAACAAGCCGCTCCGGCCTGCTGCCCTCAGGGCGCTGTTGTCACAATGGCGGATGACACGGACGGCTGCAGAGTAGGTCATACCAACGGCTATCGGGTTTGACCGATCGTTTCGTTGGCAAGAGCGACCGCGCGCCCGAGCTAGATCATCCCGCAATGAGATGGAATCCATCTCATTGCGGAAAGATGATCGATCATAATAAGATAGAGCATTGCGTACTCACAAAACCGGTACCCACTTTTGTGCGCAATGCTCTAGTGCGAGGAATTCATCATCTTTGACGGGTCAAAGATGATGACCTTTGGTAATACCCCGCCCGGCGCATCGCGCCTTCTGCGTCGAGGAAGGCTTGCACGTCCGGGGTCGGCTGCGGGCTTGCCGCCGTCACGCCCATTTCGTCCATCATGCGCTGTATGGCCACGAACTCCTTGGCCTTGCGGTCGTAGAGCCCGGCGCGCACCAGTGCCACCGCATTGGTGATGTCCTGGCCCTTGGCACCTTTCGAGACAATACGGTGCTCGATGACCAGCCATGTCTCGGCCCAGCAGAGCACTCGGGTTTCCAGCATGAACGGCTTGAAGAAGCGGAGCTCGCGGCGGAACCTGATCTTCCCGGCACTGATCACGGGCGTCCAGCCATGCTTCAGCCAAGCGCGCCAGAGTCCGCCGCGTAACATCAGGTCCGTCCGCCCCAGATCCATCAGTGTCCAGTAGCGGCCATTGTTCATGTGCAGCGACGTGTCGAGATCGTGGAACCAGACACGGAACGGCACACGCGACACATCAGACGGCATCGCCAGCGCACCGCGGAAACGGGCACTGGCGACAAGCCAGATGAGGCGCAGCCAGAGGTTCATGTTGTTGGGCAGTAGGCAATGGGCGGTGCGCAGGCACAGTTCGGACACTCGGACATTCGCGCCGACTGCCGACTGCCGATTGCCGACTGCCTCCTCATCATGCCGCTTTCTTCGCCTTTGCGTAGTAGCTGCCGCCGACCTTGGCCATCTCGACAAGGTGCTTGTTGGGCTTGAAACGCGGCCCATAGGCCTTGGCAAGCTTGGTGCACATCTCGACGAAACGGGAATGGCCCATGCCTTCGATGTAGCTGAGCGTGCCACCGGTGAAAGGCGCAAAGCCGAAGCCGAGGATCGAGCCGACATCCGCCTCGCGCGGGTCCGTGACGACGCCTTCCTCGACAGTGCGAGCCGCCTCCAGCGCCTGGATGGCGAGCAGGCGGTTCTTGAGGGTCTGCATGTCGACCTGCTCAGGCTTGAGGTGCTTGGGCTGGAGCTTGTGCAGATCCGGCCAGAGGCGCTTCGGGCCAGCTTCGGGATAATCGTAAAAGCCCTTCTTGGCTTTCCGGCCTGTGCGGCCAAGCTTCTCGACCATCTCGATCAGCATCGCCTTCTGGCGCTGGTCGATGGACTTCGGCCCGAGCTGGACCTCTGTCGCCTTCATGATCTTGAGGCCAAGATCGAGCGCGATCTCGTCGTTGAGCGACAGCGGGCCGACCGGCATGCCGGCCTGGCGGCCCGCCGCCTCGATCATCGCGGGCGGTACGCCTTCGAGCAGCATCTCGTAGCCCTCGGCGATGTAGCCAAGCACGCAGCGGTTGGCGAAGAAACCGCGCGCGTCATTCACGACAATCGGCGTCTTCTTGATGGCGCGGACATAGTCGATCGCCATGGCCAGCGCTGCATCACCGGTGTCCTTGCCCATGATGATCTCGACCAGCAGCATCTTCTCGACCGGCGAGAAGAAGTGGATGCCGATGAACTTGTCGGCGGCCTTGGAAGACTTGGCGAGGCCAGTGATCGGCAGCGTCGAGGTGTTGGAGGCGAAGATCGTGCCCGGCTTGATGTGGCTCTCGATTTTCCGGATCACCTCGTCCTTGACCTTGGGGTCTTCGAACACGGCTTCGATGATCAGGTCGCAGCCGCCCAGCGCGCTGAAATCGGCGGTGGGTGTGATGCGCTCAAGCAGCGCGTCACGGTCCGCGGTCTTGGCGCGGCCCTTCATGATCTGGTCGGACATCAGCTTGTGCGAATACGCCTTGCCCTTGTCGGCAGCGTCCTGATCGCGGTCGACGAGGATGACATTCATGCCGGCACTGGCAGTGACGTAAGCCACGCCCGCGCCCATGAAGCCGGCACCGACCACACCAACCGTCTTGATCGAAGTTGCGGGCTCTGCTTTCGGGCGGCGTGCGCCCTTGTTCAGTTCCTGCATCGACATGAACAGCGTGCGGATCATCATCGCAGCTTCGGTCGAGCGCAGGATCTTGGCGAAGTAGCGGCTCTCGATCCTGAGGCCGAGGTCCATCGGTACCTGAAGGCCTTCATAGACCGAGGACAGGATGGCTTCAGCAGCAGGATAATTGCCTTGCGTCTCGCGGCGATAGATGGCGTTGGCGGGCGGCCAGATCTGCATGCCTGCGGGTGAATGCACCTTGTTGGACGGCAGCTTGAAAGCCTTGTCGTCCCATGGCGCGATGGCGGAACCGCCAGCCTTGATCCAGTCCTTCGCGGCCTGGACGATAGCATCCTTGGCCACGACCTGATGTACGAGGCCCATCGAGCGGGCAGGCAGCGCCTTGATCTGCTCACCCTTGAACAGCATCTGCAGCGCGTCGCCGGTCTGCATCAGGCGCGCAACGCGCTGTGTGCCGCCAGCGCCGGGGAACAGGCCAACCTTGACTTCGGGCAGGCCGACACGCGTCTTGGCATCGTCCGAAATCACGCGGTGATGGCAGGCCAGCACCAGTTCGAACGCGCCGCCCAGGCAGACGCCATTGACGGCAGCGGCGAATGGCTTGCCGCAGGTTTCGAGCTGGCGGAGAAGCAGCGAGAGCTTGCGGCTTTCCTCGAAGAAGTGACTCATCGCCACGTCCTCGCCCTTGGTCTTGGCGAGCTTGGCGTATTCGAGCCCGAGCCCCTGCAACATGTTCAGGTCAGCGCCGGCGGAGAACTGTTCCTTGCCCGAGGTGATGACGCAGCCCTTGATGGCTTCGTCAGCCACGACCTTGTCGATGATGACCTTGAGGTCCGCCATCACTTCGGGCGTGATCACGTTCATGGACCGGTCAGGCATGTCCCAAGTGGCAAGGGCGATGCCGTCAGCGTCGGTTTCGAAGCGGAAATTATCGAGTTTCATGGTGCTGGCTCCCGCTCTCAAACGCGTTCGATGATGGTGGCGACGCCCATTCCGGCGGCGACGCAAAGCGTGATCAGCGCGGTCTGCTTGCCTGTGCGCTCAAGCTCGTCGAGCACCGTGCCGAGGATCATCGCGCCGGTCGCGCCGAGCGGATGACCCATGGCGATGGCACCGCCGTTGACGTTCAGGCGGGCTGGATCGAGATCGAAGGCTTGCTGGTAGCGCAGCACCACCGAGGCGAAAGCTTCGTTAAGCTCGAACAGGTCGATGTCCTTGAGCGACATCTTGGCCTTCTTCAGCACCAGTTCAGTCACGTCGACCGGGCCGGTGAGCATCAACGCCAGGTCCGAGCCGACGGTGGCGTAGGCGCGGATGCGGGCGCGCGGGGCCTTGCCCATCGCCTTGCCGGCCTTCTTCGAGCCGACCAGCACGGCTGCCGCGCCATCGACAATGCCGGATGAATTGCCTGCATGGTGGACGTGATTGACGAACTCGACATCCGGGTGCGCGTAGGTTGCGACCGCATCAAAGCCGCCCTGTTCGCCCATCATGCCGAAGGCGGCCTTCAGTGAAGCCAGGCCCCGCATGTCGGCACCGGGGCGGATGGTTTCGTCACGGCCCAGGATCGTCAGACCATTGATGTCCTTCACCGGGATGACGGAGTTGGCGAAATAGCCCTTTTCCCAGGCAGCATGGGCGCGCTTGTGCGATTGCACGGCGTAGGCATCGACATCATCACGCGAGAAGCCGAACTTGGTGGCGATCAGGTCAGCGGCCACGCCTTGCGGCATGAAATACGTGTCGATGGCAACGGAAGGATCGACCGCGATGCCGAAACCCGATGCACCCATGCCGATGCGGCTCA
>JBOFFB010000509.1:0-2482 GCA_051648385.1 Allobosea sp. | reverse complement strand
AGCCGCACCGTGTCACCAAGGTAAAGCACGTGCCTGACTTGGCCCATCAGAGGCTCCGCTTCGCCTTGTGCCCTTGCCTGGGCATCTTGCCCGATCCGGACGGCGCTTGGCCTGATGCAAACGTGTGCACCTGTCATGGGTCCTTCCCAGCCCCGGGGACGCGCGATGCTCACGGGACCGGCGTGCAGATGGGCTTCATCAATTGCAGAAACCGGAAAGGCATTCATCTCGCCCATGAAGCGCGCCACGAACAGGTTGGCGGGAGCCTCGAACACCTGCCTTGGTGTGCCGGTTTGCACGATGCGTCCACGGTCCATCACGATGATCCGGTCGGCGACTGCCAGCGCTTCCTGCTGATCATGGGTGACCATCAACGCCGTAACTCCGACGCGTCGCTGCAAGGCCAGCAACTCGAGCCGGAGCCTTGCCCGGACGTTGGCATCCAGCGCCGACAAAGGCTCGTCCAGCAGAAGCAGGCCTGGCGACAAGGCCAGCGCGCGCGCCAGCGCCACGCGCTGCTGTTGCCCTCCCGACAGCTGTGATGGGTATTTCGTCGCGTGATCCGTCAGACCGACCATTACCAGCAACTCGGCAACGCGGGCGCGCTGCTGGCTCAAGCTGGCTCTTGTGGATTCCAGCCCGAAGCCGACATTGCCAGCCACTGTCCGATTGGGGAAAAGCGCATAGGACTGGAACACGATTCCGAAGTCCCGCTCCTCAGGCTTGCGCGCCGTCACGTCGGCTCCAGCCATCGTGATCGATCCTGCCTCAGCGCGCTCAAAGCCCGCGATCAAACGCAGCAAGGTCGTCTTGCCACAGCCCGACGGCCCAAGGACACAGACGAACTCTGCCTTGCGAACCTCAAATGCGACATGATCAACAACAGTTGTCTGACCGAAACACTTGCTCAAACCGTCAACCGACAAAAACGGGGCCACCTCGGTGACCCCGCCTACCAATTGCACACCCGGATTGTGGACGTTCACGACGCCAACTCGGTCGCTGGTCTGTCAGCTACGTGGTGGAACCTTCGTGCCGTAGCGACGCTGCCACTCGGCCATGACGGCATCGCGGCTGGCCGAAAGTTTGGTGAAATCCATCTTCAGCAACTTCTCGCTTTCACCAACCGGGTAGTTCTTCGGAAGATCCTTGATGTCGTCATAGGCGGTGATCGGCAGGAATTTGGATGAAATCACGGCAGCCTCACGCGACGACACCCAATCAGCCAAGAGCTTGGCGTCGCTGAGATTGCGCGCGCCCTTGACGATGGCAGTGGCTTCAATCTCCCAGCCTAGACCTTCAGATGGCAGGATGATCGACAAAGGTGCGCCTTCGTTGATCAGCTTCACGCCTGGCGTCGCATATGAAATCCCGATGATGGTTTCACCAGAACCGGCCAGTCGGCACGGCGCGCTGCCGGAATGTCCATACTGGGAAACATTCTCGTGAAGCTTGTCCATGAAGGCCCAGCCTTCTGTCTCGCCAAATGCGGTCAACCAGCCGTTGACGGCCAGAAGCGCGGTGCCCGATGACAACGGGCTCGGCATGGTGATGTGGCCTTTGTAAACCGGCTTGGTCAGATCCATCCATGAGGTTGGTGCCGGGATGTTCTTCTTGGCGGCTTCAGCCGTGTTGAAGCAAAGTGAGGAGGCCCACGCATCGATGCCAACCCAGACCGGCTCGGCCCGGTTGTCGCGCATCAGCGGAGCAACCTTGTCGTAGTTGGCGGGCTTGTAGGCCAACAGCAGGCCGCGCGCATCGGCAGCCATCAGGGCCGAGACGGCATTGCCCATGATAACATCGGCTTGCGGGCTTGCGGCCTCGGCAATCACGCGGGCGATGATCGGAGCGGTCGAACCGAGGATCGCATTGACCTTGATGGCCGGGTTCTTGGCTTCAAAACCCTTGATCAGGGCCTTGGCCTGATCTTCGTCGAGCGACGAATAGACGGTGAGCACCCGCTGCTGGGCGCTGGCGGAAATTGGTACCAACGCACAAAGCGCAACGGCGAGCGCAGCAAATCGGCGTGTCGTAAAATTCAGCATTGGAACCCCCAGTGAGTATTGCATTGCGATTAGCGCAAGAAGGCTGACAGATTTGTGACGGTTCAGGCGTGATGACGGCAGTTTGCCTTGCCCAATCTGCACCGATCATTCACTGCGCAAGGCCAAGTGCGACGAGGTGATCGGCACCAGCCTCATGGTGTCCTTGTTGCGCACTTCCAGAAGCAGGCGCGGTTTGCGGCTCAGCTTGCCAAGTGCGCGATAAACGCAATTCCACCGGATGTTGCCTTCGCCTGGGTTCCAGTGGCGGTCGGCGTGAGCATCGGGCACTACATCGATGGCTTCTATATTCCGATAAGGCGTCATTCCAGCCCGAACTTATTAGCAGGCCGCTGAAGAAGTTGCGACCAGTTTCATTTTCTCGCGTTTTTGAGCAGCTTTCAGAGTTTTGGCGGTGGATTTTCCACCATCAGATGTCG
>JBOFFB010000508.1:0-3050 GCA_051648385.1 Allobosea sp. | reverse complement strand
CTGGCGCGCTGTGGTGGTCTGCCTTCCGCTGCTCCTGGTCACGGTCGCATACGGCCTCTACTGGATTGCTTTCTTCTCAAGCGCCGCTGCCGCCGTGCAGACCCGGGCACTCTGGCTGACGATTACGCTGTTCGCAGGGCCGATCTTTCCATGGCTTTTCGCTGGCTTCGCTGTGTTCGCGTTGCTGTTGCTTCGACCCCTCGCGCGCAGCGCCTAGCCAAACACCCACAAGCCTGCCAGACCGGCGCATCCGACAACGATCCGCCACCACGCAAATGGCGCAAAGCCGTGGCGCGAGATGAAGGCGAGAAAGCCCTTCACGACGATCAGGCCCGAGACGAAGGCTGCCATGAAGCCGATCACGATCAGCACCACATCGTTGAACGTCAGCAATTTGTAGCTCTTGAGCAGATCGAAGCCGAAGGCGCCCGCCATGGTCGGCATGGCGAGAAAGAAGCTGAACTCGGCCGCGGCCCGCTTGCTGGCCCCCATAAGCATGGCACCCACGATCGTGGCACCTGAACGTGAAACGCCGGGAATCATCGCCAGCACCTGAAAGCAGCCGATCTTGGCCGCCATTGGCAGCGAAAAATCCATCACGTCGTCCTTCTGGCCTTCGAGCTTCAGATCATCGACCACGAGCAGCACGAGCCCGCCGGCAATCAGCGCCAGGCAGACGATCTCCGGCTTGAACAGCACGCCCTTGATGAAATCGCGCGCAAAGAAGCCGACGATCATCGCTGGCAGGAAAGCGATGAGCACGCTGAGCACGAAACGGCGTTTCGCAGGATCCGAGCCCATGCCCAGCGCGATATCCAGCAGGCGCTTGAAATAGACGGTGACGATGGCAAGGATCGCGCCGAACTGCACGAGGATCTCGAAGGTCTTGCCCTTCGAATCAAACCCGATGAAATGACCGAGCAACAGCAGGTGCCCCGTCGATGACACCGGCAGAAACTCGGTGAAACCTTCGACGAAGCCCAGTATGAGCGCCTTCAGCATGTCCATATAGCGATCCCCGGATGCCACGCCCGTCTTCTGCCATGGAACTTAAGGAGTGGCTAACCAAGGAGGCTTCGGCGCTTGGTTTCGACACTTGTCGTGTGGCTTCTGCCAGTCTGGACAACGGCGAGCGGCTGAGCGCGTGGCTTTCAGCCGGCCATCACGCATCGATGGACTGGATGGCGGAAACGGCAGAGCGGCGCGGCGCAGCGCAGCGCATGTGGCCGGAGGCGCGCTCTGCGATCATGCTCGGCCTCAACTATGGTCCACAATCCGATCCGCTGGGAACCCTCGCGCTGACAGACCGCGCAACCATCTCGGTCTACGCCCGCAACCGCGACTACCACGAGGTGATCAAGGGCAAGCTGAAGCAGCTTGCGGGAAAGCTGGCGGCGCGCACGGGCGCTGAGGTCAAGGTGTTCGTCGATACCGCACCCTTGATGGAAAAGCCGCTGGCGGAAGCGGCGGGCCTTGGCTGGCAGGGCAAGCACAGCGTCCTCGTCAGCCGCGATTTCGGCGGCTGGCTCTTCCTCGGCGTGATCCTGACCACGCTGGAGATTACGCCGGATGTGCCGGAAAGCGACCATTGCGGCTCCTGCCGGCGCTGCCTCGATATCTGTCCGACAGCCGCCTTTCCCGCACCCTATGTGCTCGATAGCCGGCGATGCATCAGCTATCTGACCATCGAGCACGACGGCCCCATCGACCGGGAGCTCCGGCCCCTGATGGGCAACCGCGTCTTCGGCTGCGATGATTGCCTCGCCGTCTGCCCATGGAACAAGTTTGCCGAAGTCGGCCGCGAGGCGAAGCTTCAGGCCCGTGCAGATCTTGATTCGCCCCCGCTCGTCGAGTTGCTGGCGCTCGATGATGCAGGCTTTCGTGCCCTGTTCGCCGGCTCGCCGGTCAGGCGTGCGGGCCGAAACCGCTTCTTGCGCAACGTCCTCATCGCGGCCGGCAATGCCCGTCTGCCAGCAGATGTCGCGATGCTGGCCGGGGCGGTGGCACCCCATCTCGATGATCCCGATCCCATGGTGCGCGGCGCGGGCGTCTGGGCCATGTCCCGGCTCGATGCTGCGGCTTGCGCCCGCCTGAAGCGCCAGCGATACGCGGCGGAAGAATGCGCCAGCGTGCGCGAGGAATGGGAGGCCGTGCTGTGAACCTGTTCTGCTTCGGTTTGGGCTACTCGGCGGAAACGCTGTTTCGTCTGCACGGTGATCGCTTCACCTCCATGAGCGGCACGGTGCGGACGCTCGACAAGGCGCGGCGGCTTGTGGCCGCCGGCGTGAATGCCATCGTCTATGCTGGCGGCGAGCCGGGTGCGACGCTGCTCGCGGCGCTTGCCTCTGCCGACAGGCTGCTGGTCTCGGCCGCACCCGACGAGCGCGGCGACCCCATGCTGCGCCAGCTTTTGCCTGTTCTTGAACGGGCGGAACGGCTCTGCACGGTGATCTATCTTTCGACCGTTGGTGTCTACGGGGACCATGGCGGCGGCTGGGTGGATGAGACGACGCCGGTCAACCCCGGCAGCGAACGTGCAAAACGGCGCGTCGAGGCCGAACACGCATGGACGGCATTCGGCCAGGCACAAGGGGTGAGTGTTCAGATTCACCGGCTGGCCGGCATCTATGGGCCCGGCCGCAGCGCCATCGACGATCTGCGCGAGGGGACGGCGCGGCGCATCATCAAGGAGGGCCAGGTCTTCAACCGCATCCATGTCGAGGACATCGCGGGCGCGGTGATGGCCGGTTTCGCACACCCGGAGGTGTCGGGCGTCTTCAACATCTGCGACGATGAGCCAGCCCCGCCGCAGGATGTGGTTGCCTTTGCCGCTGGAGCGATTGGCCTGCCAACGCCACCCGAAACGCCTTTTGCCAAGGCCAGACTGTCGGAAATGGGCCGCAGCTTCTATGCCGAGAGCAAGCGCTGCCGGAACGGGAGGTTGAAAACGGTGCTTGGCTATCGGCTTCGCTATCCAACCTACCGCGAGGGTCTTCGCGCGCTCGCGATGGTTGACTGAAGCCGTCGGACGACCGGGCTGCGCTCATTGG
>JBOFFB010000507.1:0-2108 GCA_051648385.1 Allobosea sp. | reverse complement strand
GGAACAGCCCATAAGCGCACAGCGCCATGAAGGCGGCATAGGCCAGATCCCAGAAGGCATCGAGCCGGTTTTGCGCGACCTCACCCATCCAGCCGGTAAACGTGTCGACCATGATGTTGCCGCGCCTTGCCTGCGTGTAAGGCAGATAGGCAAACACGCCGATGGCCGTGGCCATCTTGACGAATTCGAAATCACCCTCGACCGGCATCGAGAATAGCCAGCGACCGAGAACGCTGACCACGACAAGCGCAGCAACCGCCAAGGCGAGGAGGCCGCCGAAGATAGCGACGGGGCCAGTCAGCCGCTCGATCAGCGGGGGTGGTGGTGGGTTGGGAGTTTTGGGAAGGGACATCGTCACAACATGATGCAGATCGGTGGCCTCAAAAGATGTTATCCACGAGGGCTCAACGGGCCGGGAAGGGAATCCATTTAGGTGCAACGTTGTGGATCCCCTTCCCGACGCCTCTGGCGTCGCCGGGGATGACACCATCAATACTGCGAGGGGTAGTTGGGCAATTTCCTTTCGGAAGGAAATGCCCGGTAGCCCACCTCAGCCCATCGCCTCATATTTCGCCACCAGGGCGCGGGCGTCGGCGATCAGCTTCGCACCATCGAGGCCGCGCGCCTTGACCTGCTCGATCCAGGCGGCATGCACCGGCAAGGTCGCGGCCACCCACTTGGCCTTCTCCTCTTCGGTGATGCTGCTGATCGTGTTGCCAGACCGGGCCCGCACCATGGCCGAAACTGTCGCGGCTTCAGCGTCCCACATCGGGCCGGCCATGCGAGCAAACGCCTGACCGGAGTTGGCATCGATCACGGCGCGGGCATCGGCCGACAAGCCATCATACTTCGTCTTATTCATGGCAAGGAAGAAGGACGCTGTGTAGAGCGTTGGCGAGCCTGGGATTTCGGTGTGGAAACGCACCAGTTCCTGCACCTTCACGGCTGGCACGACCTCCCAGGGGATGACCGCGCCATCGATGACGCGCTGCGCCAGGCTTTCCGGCACCTGCGGGATCGGCATGCCGACAGACGTCGCGCCAAGCGCCTTCAGCGCCTCACCTGCCAGCCGCGTCGGGTTGCGCAGCTTCAGGCCCTTGAGATCATCCATGGTGCGGACGGCCTTGTTGGCGTGGATGACGCCTGCGTCATGCGCCCAATAGGCCAGCATTTTCACGTCCTTGACCTCATCCTTGAGGTGCATGTCGGCAAATTCCTGCGCGGCGCGGGCATTCACGATGCCGCGCCTGGAGGCAATGAACGGCAGCTCGAAAACTTCGGTGGTGGGGAAGCGCCCCGGCGTGTTGCCCGGCAATGTCCAGACGATGTCGGCCACTCCGTCACGTGCCTGATCGAACAGCTGCGGCGGGGTGCCGCCAAGCTGCATGGCCGGGAAGATGTCGATCTTGATCTTGCCCTGGCTCTCGGCTTCGACCTTCCGCGCCCAAGGAGCCAGCAGTTTGGCGTGAGCGTTGGAGACGGGAGGCAGAAAGTGATGCAGGCGCAGCGTCGTCGTGGTCTGCGCACGGGCTGATCCGCTGACAAACGGCATGGCGATGGGAACGGCTGCAACTGCAAGGGCGCGGGCGCCAAACTGGCGGCGGGTGATGGTCATATGGTTCCTCCGGTCACGCGCCGGTCTGGCGCTTTCAAGCCTCCGGTGTCGCAACTTCTTGCTCCAAACCGCCTTCCGGCAGTGGTTGCAGGTGCAACTTCCGTTGTCATATCGTCATCGCGATATCTGGTGCGGCGTCAATCCCCTTTTGTCCGACAGCGGGCGGGCAAATGTGCAATGACATTTGCGAGCCGGAAACGCGGCTCATCTCATCACTTGGCAAACCCATTGCCAAAGCGCTTGCCAAATCGCCATACCATCGGCATACACACAGCGCGCGGAGACGTGGCCGAGCGGCTGAAGGCACTCGTTTGCTAAATGAGCATACCTGGAAACGGGTATCATGGGTTCGAATCCCATCGTCTCCGCCACTCATCTTTGAAATCATTGGCTTTTTTGCCGTTATTGGGGAGTAACCCACAAAACAAACGCAAATGCAAAGATGGTGTGTGGAGGTCCGGTGAAGGTGTAAGTCGGTGGTTATCTTACAACG
>JBOFFB010000506.1:0-2916 GCA_051648385.1 Allobosea sp. | reverse complement strand
GTTGTGCCCAACCGCCGGGGGCTGTGGGCACGCATGGATGGCACACCGTTCGGCTATGGCACGCCATTTTCACGCCGGCAGATCGAGAAGTTGATGCGCGCCACCTTGTTCTCTCCCGAGAAATGGGCCGAAGCCCTGTTCACGCCACCCTTGCAGCGCCCATCGATCCTGCGCTCTGCCGCACTGTGGGAAAAGGTCGGTACGGGGCTTGGCCTGCCATTTTCAGGCGTACACGTCATTGACGCCACCAAGCAGTTTTACAGGCGCGCTCCGGCCAAGAGCAAACGTGCTTTTGCACTTCGACATGTGCTTCAGCCACTGCCCTCGCCGCAACCATCCGCAGGGCGAAACCTGCCGCAATCTTGACAGTCGCCCCTCATCTCGCCACACCAAGCTCCTGTTGAACGCGGTCCGACGCCGCATCCACACCCGTCGCCGGATCAAGCCCGACATGAGAAACTATCTCGATTTCGAAAAACCTGTTGCCGATCTGGAAGCAAAGGTCGACGAATTGAAAGCCATGGCCGCCAAGGGCGACGCCGTGGCGATCGGCGAGGATATCGCGCGTCTCGAGGTCAAGGCTGATCAATCGCTGAAGAGCCTCTACGCGGCGCTGACGCCCTGGCAGAAAACGCAAGTGGCACGCCATGCGCAGCGCCCGCATTTCGTGCATTACTGCGCCAGTCTGATCACCGAGTTCACGCCCATGGCCGGCGACCGTGGCTTTGGGGAGGATGAGGCGATCATCGGCGGCTTCGGTCGCTTCGAAGGCCAACCCGTCTGCATCATCGGCCAGGAGAAGGGCTCCAACACCGAAACCCGGCTGCGCCACAATTTCGGCATGGCCAAACCCGAAGGCTACCGAAAGGCCATCCGGCTGATGGAACTTGCCGACCGTTTTGCGCTGCCAGTGTTGTGCTTTGTCGATACGGCAGGTGCCTTTCCAGGCATCGAGGCCGAAGAGCGCGGACAAGCCGAGGCCATTGCCCGATCAACGGAAGCTTGCCTCGCACTTGGAGCGCCGAATGTATCCATCATCATCGGTGAGGGCGGCTCAGGCGGGGCCATCGCGATTGCCACCGCCAACAAGGTCCTGATGCTCGAGCACGCGATCTATTCGGTCATTTCGCCAGAAGGTGCTGCCTCGATCCTGTGGCGCGATGCAGCGCGTTCGCAGGATGCCGCCACCGGCATGAAGATCACCGCGCAGGACCTGCTGCGCTTCGGCATCATCGACCGCATCATCAGCGAGCCGTCAGGGGGCGCACACCGCCTGCCGGAGGACGCGATCACGCGCACGGGCCACGCGATCTCTTCGGCGCTGGCGGATTTGGTGGGCCTCGATGCCGACCAGTTGCGGGCCCAGCGGGCGGACAAATTCCTCGCGATCGGTCGGAAACTGGTCTGAAATCACAACCCACGGATCGGTGGTCACAGTTTCGCCGTTAACGAACTGTTGACCAACACAGCAAGTTTGGTGCTCTTGTGGTAAGGAACTGGCAAGGCTAACGGTTATAATCCGGGTCACGTTTGCTCCCGTCCCGTGTTGGGACGCCTTCAGGGGAAGTCAGCTTTGCGTCTTTTGCCGATTGCTATAACCCTCTCGATCAGCCTCGGTCTCGCAGCTTGCGAGGAGAGCCGCTATCGCGGGGCGGCCCGTCACAACATTCCCATTCCCAATGAGGTGATGGCGCTCATGTCCGAGAAGGGCATGAACAGGGCGAACCCGGTGCTGATCCGCTCCTTCAAAAAGGAATCGGAACTCGAAATCTGGAAAATGGCCAGCGACGGCCAGTACAAGCTGCTCAAAAGCTACCCGATGTGCCGCTGGTCCGGCCAGCTGGGCCCCAAGAAGCGCGAAGGCGACCGGCAGGCACCGGAGGGTTTTTATCACATCACGCCCGCCCACATGAACCCAAACTCGGCGTTCTATCTGTCATTCAACATGGGCTACCCCAACAACTTTGATCGCGCCCATGGCCGCACCGGCGCGCACCTGATGGTGCATGGTGCCTGCTCCTCGTCAGGCTGCTATTCAATGAGCGACGACCTGATCGCCGAAATCTATGCCATTGTTCGCGAGGCTCACAATGGCGGCCAGCAAGCCGTGCAAATGCAGGCGCTGCCCTTCCGCATGACGGCTGAAAATCTGGCGCGCCATCGCTATGATCAGCACATGCCGTTCTGGCGCAATCTGAAGGAAGGCACAGACATGTTCGAGGTGGCAAGGGTCGCCCCGAAAGTGTCGGTCTGTCAGGCCCGCTATGCTTTCAACCGCACGGAGAACTGCACGGAGGACCCGACGAGTTCGAACCTCGTAGCGGCAGCCGCCGAAAAACGCCGCAATGACGATGCGCAGGTGGCAGCGCTTGTGGCCAAGGGTACCCCCGCCGTCCGGCTGGTCTATCAGGACGGCGGCCAGCACCAGAAGTTCACGCAGATCCTGATGGCAAGTGGTCCGGACGGGCTGGAACAGAAAGCCGCCTGGGGCTCGCGTTCCGTTGGTGTCAGCCGCCCCGATGCAGTGCTCGCTGGTCCGCAGGAAATCGCGGCCGCTCCGGCAGGCCGCCCAGCTGCGACCGCAATTGCCGCCACCCCTCGCGCCATCGCGCCAGCTGTTGCAGTGGCACCCGCAGCAACCCAGCCTTCACTTGGTCCTGTCGCCGCGACAACCCGCCCTGCCAGTGCCGTGGCGGGTGCAAGCACCAGTGTGGCGCGCACGGCGCCCTCACAGCCTGCTGCGTCCCAGCCTGCAACGGCAGCGGCAACCCCGGAACAGCCATCGGTGCTTCAGCGGGTCATGTCGTTCAACCCATTCGCGGCTTCGGCACCTGCGGTCACTGAAACACCCGCCGCAAGCCAGTCAGAGGCAAAGCCGGCACAGACGCGGGCACAGCAGTCAACGCGCACGGCTCC
>JBOFFB010000505.1:0-11348 GCA_051648385.1 Allobosea sp. | reverse complement strand
CGTCTTCTCGATCACCTGCGCCATGGTGAAGGTCTTGCCAGAGCCGGTGACGCCCAGCAGCACCTGATCCTTCTCGTTGCCCCTGATGCCTTCGACAAGGTCGACGATGGCAGTCGGTTGGTCACCTGCGGGGGTGTATTCCGAAACGATCTTGAACGGGATGCCACCTTCCATCTTGTCGGGGCGGGCCGGGCGGTGCGGCGTCCATGGCCGGTCCGGATCGATGAAGGGCGAGCCTGCGCGCAGCCGGTCAGCGAGCGCCTCCGCCGTGATGCCAGCGCCAGTCAGTTGCGCCATCTCTTCTTCAGGGCTGGACGAGACGTTGCCCTGGCGGACGCGGCGCGGGGCCTGGTCGACCACATCGCTGTAGCTCAGCGAGGTGTCATCGACGCCCCATTTGCGGCCTTTCTTCGGGGGCGATGGCTCAAGCCCGAGGCTTTTCGCCAGCTTGGCGTCGACACCGGTGACTGGCCCTGAATCAAAGCCTGCTTGTGCGCTTTCGCCAAAACCACTGCGGTCATTGGCGGACGCGCCCGGCGCTGCCGTGCCGCGGTTGATGCCGGGGTTGAGCAGGTCTGCGAGATAGCTCTCGAGCGGGATCACCGTCGGCTTCGACGCCTTGGAAGCGATGGGGCGCGCCGGATCGCGCGCGGCTTTGCTGGGTGATTTGGCCATACCGTCTATATGGCGCGAGTCCGTGGCAGATGCGAGGTCTCAGGCATCCATTTCGACATCATCACCGACAAGAAACTGCTTCAATGACGAGACAACAGGGAAGCCGTAACCACCACCTGGCCGCTCCCAGTATAGCTTGCCGCTTTTGTGATACGGGCTCGAATAGATATCAGCACCGATCATTTGTAGGGCAATTGCCAGTGCCTGCACTGGATCAACACCGGCAGATTGGATCTCCCTGAGACCATGCGGCCAGTTGATCTGATAGCGGCACCGCCAACCTGGCTCATCAAACTCAGGTTTGAAGAGGCGGACGACAATCTGAACAACCTCTAGCTTGTTCTCCAGAAACAAGGTTCGCTCTGCAATGACAGTCATTGATCGCCTCAATAGTTGAGTGGTGGGATTGGCAAACCTACGAGGCAGTTTGCGTAGCGTAGATTGGCCTGAGCGTAACAACTGCGGAGGCCAACCATTTTGCATTGGAAAATGTCGCGTCGGAGTTGAGCTTCGCAAAAGGCCTCTACGCCTCTTCGTCGGGTGGCGGCCAATGTGAGCATGCCGATGAAGTCATTTGAGCCGCCTTCGGTGCTGTCATCGCCGTTGTCACCGGTCCATTGACCAGCACCGGTCTGGCCTGCTGGCACGCGTGGCTGGTCAGGATCAAAGCGTCGCTCAAGCTTTTGCTGAAATGCCGATAAGGCCTGGATGAACCGCTCAGCGGCATTCCTGTTTTGCCGCCGCAATCGGATAGACGAACTTTGCATGAGAACCTCCTATTCCAAGAAATAGGAATATTATCTTATATCGAATTTGTCAAGTGACGGTTCCGACTGTATCAGATAAACAACCTGCGAGTTGGAGGTGGTGAACATGAAGAGACTGATATCATTGCTGAAAAATTTGATCTTCGCGCTCTCAGTCATTGTCAGTCCTGCCTTCGCCGTAGGCCCAACGAACACGCCCCTGCGCGAGGAGGTGATCTACAAGGCCGGTGTTGCCGCCATCGAGGCCAAGGAGTGGGACAAGGCGCTCAACATTTTCCATCGGCTGCAGCTCGAACATCCGGCCGCACCGGAAGTGGCGAACTGGCTCGGCTTCTCCTACCGCAAGCTCAAGCGCTATCCGGAGTCAAAGCGCTGGTATGACCAATCACTGATGCTTGATCCGAATTACCTGCCGGCATTGGAATATCAGGGCGAATGGTTCATCGAAACTGGCGACATGCCATCCGCAAAGGCCAATCTGGCCAAGCTCGAACGGCTCTGCGGCAAGTGTCACGAATGGAAGGACCTCGACGAGAGCATCCGGAAGGCGGAGGGCAAGTAGCCTCAGGCCAGATTGCCTCACGCTTCCTGCGCAGGATCCGCCAAACGGGTCGATTCAATCCGCGCCACTTCCTTGATGGTGTCGACGCGCGGCGCACCGCCAATGACGGCCACGGCAAAGATCACTGCGCCCAAGCCAAGCCGCGCCAGCAGCGTCGCATAGCGCTGGGCCTGATCCAGCGACTTGAAGCGCTCCCACTCGGACCGGTCATCAAACGGCTCGCCGCCAAGCGTGGCAGCAACGCGGAATTCTGTGAGTTCATCGATCATTTTGGCCATCCTGCAAATCACAGCGTGAATATGTACGATGGCAATTTTGTGGTGGTTCACTGGTCCTCAGGTGTCATTGCGTCGCTGCGCTTGCAATGACGTAGTCGCTCGGCGGATGGAAACTCAGCCCCTCGCCTCAAGCGCCTTCAGGATCGCATCACCCATATCCACCGTGCCGACTGTGTTGACGCCCGGCCCGGCGATGTCCTTGGTGCGGACGCCGCTGGCCAGCACGTCGGCAATCGCGCCGTCGAGCATGTCGGCAGCCTCTGTCAGGCCGAACGAATAGCGCAGCGCCATGCCGAAGGAGCCGATCATGGCGATCGGATTGGCGAGGCCTTTGCCGGCGATGTCGGGGGCCGAGCCGTGCACGGGCTCGTAAAGTGCCTTGCGCGCACCGGTCTTCGCATCGGGCGCACCCAGCGACGCGGATGGCAGCATGCCGAGCGACCCGGTCAACATCGCGGCCACGTCAGACAGGATGTCGCCGAAAAGGTTGTCGCAGACGATGACATCGTATTGCTTCGGCCAACGCACCAGCTGCATGGCGCAATTGTCGGCAAGCACATGCTCAAGCTCAACGTCCGGATATTCCTTGCCGATTTCGGTGACGACCTGTTTCCAGAGCACGCCGGAGCGCATGACGTTGTGCTTTTCGGCGGACGAGACCTTGCCGCGGCGGGTGCGGGCCAGGTCAAAGGCGACGCGGGTGATGCGGTCGATTTCACTGGTGGTATAGACCTGCGTATCGACAGCGCGCTTCTGACCGTTTTCGAGTGTGACGATTTCTTTCGGCTCGCCAAAGTAGACCCCGCCGGTCAGTTCGCGCACGATCAGGATGTCGAGGCCTTCGACATTCTCGCGCTTGAGCGACGATGCGTCGGCCAGCGCCGGATAGCAGATGGCTGGCCTGAGGTTGGCAAAAAGCTTCAAGTCCTTGCGCAGGCGCAGCAGGCCGGCTTCGGGACGATGCTCATAAGGAACGCTGGCCCATTTCTGTCCGCCGACAGCGCCAAACAGCACCGCATCTGCCGCGTGAGCGCGTTTCATCGCATCTTCCGAGATGGCCACGCCATGCGCATCATATGCCGAGCCGCCGACCAGATCGCGCTCGCTTTCAAATTTGGCGATGCCGCGTTTCGTGAACCAATCCACCACGCGCTCGACTTCGGTCGCCACTTCCGGGCCGATGCCATCGCCGGGAAGGATGAGGAGATTGTGCGAAGCCATGGCGGCATCCTTTGCAATGCTGAAAGACTGACATTCGATGATGAGTTGCGAGCGGTATTACCCTCAAATCCGCGCGGTGCAAGCCACCTCGTGACGGTTGGCATGGTTGATGAAAGGTTAAGGCATCGGCGGCCGCGCCTGTTCCAAGGCGGGACATCTATGTGGAGCAGCGACATGAGAATGAACTTTCGTGGCACAATCCTGAGCCTTGTCGGCCTTGGCGCACTGGCAATGGTGGGTCTGGTCGGCATGCCGATGCTGAAGGCAAAACCGATTGTCCCGGCTGAGATCGCGGCCATGCACTTTCCGCCCTATGAGGCGCAGCGCGTTGTCTACCATGTGACCGAGGGTGAATGGTTCTTCCAGCGCCGCTTCAGGAACATTCTCCACGTCGCCCGCAACCACACGTCGGTAGTGGCTTTCGGGGATCTTGATCTGCGCATCCTGTTGCAAGGCGGCGGCATCGACCTTTTGCGACAGGCGAAATCCGACATGGCGCTTGCTGCGGAGATCGACACGCTGAAAACGGCCGGGGTCAGGTTCCTTGTCTGCCGCAACACGCTTCTGTTCAACGGCATCGATCCGGGTGCCACCCTGCACGGCGTGAAGCCCGAAGATATCGTTTCAAGTTCGATGGCCGAGGCTGCGAGCCTGATTGCCAAGGGCCACGTCTATCTCAAGATGTGACTGACTTCATTTCGGCTGCACGTAGATGTTGATTTCGAAATTGGGATCAGCAGCATCCTTGGGTTCGTTGACATATTCCTCGATGAACTGGTCGCGCACGGTCACTCCCTTGGCATCAAGGTAGGCGGTGATGCCTTCATAGGTCGTGTCCACATCCTCATACGGGCCCTTGTGGGTGAAGCGCAGAGCGTTGCCTTGCGGCGTCTGGCCGGAGCGGATGCTGCCTCCGGGCGTGCCGACATCAGGCGTGCGATCAACCGGCAGGATGGCATCATAGCGAAAGCCCATGTCATCGGTTTCGACAAAATAGGTCAGGGGGCGGCCCGCGACCTTGAGCCCCAACCGGGTGGCCTCCGCATCAAGGCGGCGGAATGTCTCGGTGAGTATGTCGAAGCCCTTGTCCCAGGTGGTCTGGCCCGAGATCACCAGCGCAGGTTTCTGAGGCAGAACCACCTCGTCGACATTCATCGGATCGCCTGGCTTGCCGGCCAGCGTGGCATTCGAATCAGGACCAGTCTGGGGCGTGATTTCAGGCGGGGCGACGATCACGGGCGGCTGCGGTGATGCTGGCGGCACTGCGGGGATTGCCTGCACAGGCGGAGCCGGCAGGGGAGGGTTTACAGGTGCAGGTGCTGCAGGCGGCACATCCGGCAGCGCCGGAGCGCCGGGCGGTGGCGCAAGCGGCACGCTCTGCACAGGTGCGGGCAGAGGGACCGTCGTGACCTGCGCCGTCGCAATGTGCCATGGGCCGAACAGCGTGCCGATCAACACCGCTACGGCAACGCGCCGCTTCAAGGCGATTTTGATGATTTCAATCACAATCTGACATCCAACTTTGGTCGATTCGGTCTCTTGCGCAGAACATAGGCGGTGAATGCGGTGGTTGCGAGACAACGCTGGCCTAATCACGCTTTTGTATTGCTGCCTGATTTCTCGTATAGGGACGCTCTGCCTGATCGCTTTCACGCCACTGCCCTGCAACGGATCCTCATGTCATCCACCGATCTCTCCCCACTGGCTGGCCGACGCTTTCTCAAGATGAACGGGGCCGGCAACGAGATCGTTGTTCTGGACCTGCGTGGCACGGCCATTCGCGTCGATGCCTCAGAAGCGCGCGCCATCGCGGGCGGGCCGGGCTCGTTCTTCGACCAGTTGATGGTGCTGCATGACCCGCAAGGCCGGGGAACAGATGCCTATCTGCGCATCTACAATTCGGACGGTTCCGAGGCCGGGGCTTGCGGCAACGGGACGCGCTGCGTCGGCTGGGCGATGATGTCGGATCGTGACATGGGTGCGGGCACGAGGCCCTTGCTGGTCGAGACCAAGGCCGGGTTGCTGCCGATCTTGCGGTTGTCGGAGCGCGATTTCACGGTCGACATGGGCGCCCCCAAACTGAACTGGCAGGACATTCCCACACGCGACCCGTTTTTCGACACCTCTGGCATCGAGCTCCAGATCGGGCCGATCGATGATCCGATCATGCACACGCCGGGCGTCGTCTCGATGGGTAACCCGCACGCGGTGTTCTTCGTTGACGATCCCTACCGCTTTGACCTCTCGCGGATTGGCCCGATGCTGGAAAATCATCCGATCTTTCCGGATCGCGCCAACATCTCGCTGGCTGCAGTGGTGAGGCCCGACCACATCATCCTGCGCGTCTGGGAACGTGGTGCCGGCATCACGCGCGCTTGCGGATCGGGAGCGTGTGCTGCCCTTGTCGCAGCTGTGCGGCGTGATCTGGCCGCGCGCAAGGCGACCGTATCGCTGCCGGGTGGTGATCTTGCGATCGAGTGGCGCGAGGAAGACGGCCATGTGCTGATGACCGGGCCGGCTGAGCTTGAACACGAAGGACATTTTGCGCCGTCGATCTTTTCCGGCACGGCATGACAGAACGGGTTTCTCCGCAGATGGTGCGCGTGGTGACGCTTGGCTGCCGCCTCAACATCTCGGAAAGCGAGGTGATGCTGCGGCAGGCAGAGGCGGCAGGCCACCAGGACCTCATTGTGGTCAACACCTGCGCCGTGACTGCCGAAGCCACACGGCAAGCGCGCCAGACGATCAGGCGACTGAAGCGCGAGCGGCCTGAAGCGCGCATCGTCGTGACCGGGTGTGCCGCGCAGATCGAGCCTGAGACCTTTGCCGCCATGGCCGAAGTCTCGCTGGTGCTCGGCAATGATGAGAAGCTGCGCTCCGGCACCTGGGCCGAACTCGCCGCGTCCAACAGCTTCGCGATGCCGGATTTCGGGCTGAGCACCGCCGAAAAGGTCAAGGTCGCCGACATCATGACCGTTCGCGAGACGGCGGTGCACATGCTCGATGCCTTTGGGCAGCATACGCGCGCTTTCGTGCAGGTGCAGAACGGCTGCGATCATCGCTGCACATTCTGCGTGATACCTTACGGCAGGGGCAACTCGCGCTCGGCCCCGATGGGCAGCGTGGTCGAGCAGGTGCAGCGCCTGAGTGACCAGGGCACCAAAGAGGTGGTGCTCACCGGCGTAGACATCACCAGTTATGGCAAGGATCTGCCCGGAGCCCCGAGCTTTGGCGATCTGGTGCAGGCGGTGCTGCGCCATGTGCCCGGATTGCCGCGCCTCAGGCTGTCATCGATCGACGCTGTCGAGGCAGATGAGGCGCTGCGCGAGGCGATTGCCAGCGAGCGCCGGCTGATGCCGCATCTGCACTTGTCATTGCAATCAGGCGATGACCTGATCCTCAAGCGCATGAAGCGTCGACACACGCGCGACGATGCCATCCGCTTCTGTGCCGAAATGAGGGCTTTGCGGCCTGACATGGTGTTCGGTGCCGACATCATCGCGGGCTTCCCCACCGAAGATGAGGCGATGTTCGCGCACTCAATTGAGATGGTGGCTGAATGTGGGATCACGCATCTGCATGTTTTTCCCTATTCGGCCCGCAAGGGCACACCTGCTGCGCGCATGCCGCAACTGGCTGGCGGGATCATCGCCGACCGGGCGGCGCGGCTCAGGGCAGCGGGCGCATATGGGCTTCGCGAGCATCTCGGCGCGCAAGTGGGTCGTGACCTAAAGGTGCTGGCCGAGCGGGGCAACACCGGGCGCACGGAGGGGTTTGCGGCTGTGCGATTTGCCCGCGATGTCGAGGCGGGTCAGATCGTTGATGCACACATCACTGGCCATGATGGCCAGCGACTGCTTGCCAACTGATCATCCCGACTTCTTCATTTCCTCGTCACGCAGGGCGCGGCGCAGCACCTTGCCGACAGTGGTCTTGGGCAATTCCGTTCGGAAGGTAACGTGCTTGGGCACCTTGTAGCCCGTCATATTTTCCTTGCAGAAACTGCGGATTTCCTCTGACGTGGCGGTCTGGCCGGGTTTCAGCACGATATAGGCCGCAACAGCCTCGCCAGAGGCATTGTCCGGCAGTCCGATGACTGCGGATTCAAGAATCTTTGGATTGCCTGCCAGAACGTCTTCCACCTCGTTCGGATAGACATTGAAGCCCGAGACCAGCACCATGTCCTTCATGCGGTCGACGATCTTCAGTGTGCCGTCGGCATTGAAGATGCCGATGTCGCCGGAGCGGAAGAAGCCGTCTTCGGTCATCACCTTGGCAGTCTCGTCATCGCGGTTCCAGTAGCCCTTCATGACCTGCGGGCCCTTGATGCAGATTTCGCCCGGTTCGCCGTCGGCAACCGGCTTGCCGTCGAGACCACGGACCGACACGTCGGTGGACGGTACTGGATAACCGATCGTGCCCGTGAACTCGGAGATATCAGGCCGGTTGCAGCAAGCGACGGGCGAGGTTTCGGACAGGCCATAGCCCTCGACGATGGGGAGGCCGGTGACCTCTTTCCAGCGTCTGGCGACGGCGGCCTGCGTGGCCATGCCGCCCGAGACGGCGAAGCGCATGTTAGAGAAATCGACCGATTTGAAATCGGCATGGTTGAGCAGCGCGTTATAAAGCGTGTTGACGCCCGACATCATGGTGAAACGTGTGGACTTCAACGTCTTGATGAAGCCCTCGATGTCACGCGGGTTGGCGATCAACAGGCATTTCGCCCCGACGCGCATCATGTAAAGGCAGCAGCAGGTCAGCGCCAGGATGTGGTAGAGCGGCAGTGCCGTGACCATGACATGCTGGTAATTCGGCGGGTCGCCTGGACGGTCGAAAGACCAGTCCAGCCACGCCTGGCATTGCAAAACATTGGCGTGGACGTTGCGGTGGGTGAGTGTCGCGCCCTTGGCGACGCCTGTGGTGCCGCCAGTGTATTGCAGAAAGGCAATATCGTCTGGGGTGACAGTGACGCCTTGCGGCCTGGCCGTGCCGGTGATGACACTGGCGAACTGAATCGCGCCAGGCAAGGAAAACGGTTTCACCGCTTTCTTCACCTTGCGCGAGACAAAATTCACGATGTGGCCCTTGAGGCCCATCATGTCGCCAGGAGTGGCCACGAAGATGGCGTCGAGCTTCAATTTGCTTGCCGTTTCATGGGCAAGCGACTGCTCCAGGACATGGGCGAAATTCTCGATCACGACGATGGCGCGCGCGCCTGAATCGATGAGTTGGTGGGTCAGCTCGCGCTCGGTGTAGAGCGGATTGACGTTGACCACAGTGAAACCGCCAATCAGCACGCCACAAAGAGCGACGGGATAAGCGAGGATGTTTGGCAGCATGATGGCAACGCGATCGCCCTTTTTCAGCCCCTTGCCCTGCAAGCTGGCGGCGAAAGCATTGGCCGCCCGGCCAAGCTCGGTGAAGCTGATGGCCCTTCCGAAGCTCTCAAAGGCCGGCCGGTTGCCATAGACCGATACGGCGTCGTTAATGAGTGCCGTCAGCGAGGTGACGGCAGCCATGTCGATCTCGGCGGGAACTTTTGCGGGATAGTGCGAAGCCCAAGGCCGCGCGCCAATTTGCACGTTCATTCTAAACCCTCCGCTTTGCGAGGCCGCTTCTTCCGGCAGACCATTGCAATGGGTGTAAACCACCTAAATCAGCGGTTCAATCGCAATTGCTGCGCACCCTGAGCGAGGGGTGATGGGTCAGTTCAGAGTGAACTTGTAAGTTGCCCCAGTGGCATTGATGCCGTGGAAGCCAACATTGCGCTCGCCGGCGGCGCAATTGCCTCCAAGTTGAACGCGCTCGACGCGACCTGCAGGAACGCAGAACGTCTTGTTGATCTTGGCTGTCGATGGCCATGTGCTGGTTCGGCCCTCGTTATAGGCATGATAATATGTCAAGCCGGAACGATACTTGCCGTTTGATTTGCACTCGCCGGGATTGCGGTTGTACCAGGCGGACTGCATCCATTTCTGTGTTCGAACTTCATAATACACGATCGCGATGTAGACTTTTTTTGCTGTGTTGTTGCAGAAGGTGAGGTCAGTATAAGCCTGCGCGGCCGCGCTGTTCGATGCCTGGGCATTGGCGTGGCCCGGCAATGACAGCCCGGCAACGGCCGTGAGAAACAAAGCGGAGCAGAACCGCAGCGTGAATATCTTCGGCAACATGACAACAGCCCCCAGGCAACTTTCTTCGTGATTCAACCGATATAAAGATGATGCACTTGCGCAAGCCGTGTCAATGCCCGTAGTTTTTGCCCGGTGCCGCCTCCGCTGCGCGCGGTAACGTTTGCCTTATCGGCAATTTTGATGGAGGTGCGAGATGGCTTCGACCATGCGCCAATGCGCGAAAACTCTCGCACTTGTGGCGTTGGCCTTTGCTCCCGAGCCAGCCAAGGCCGAGGGCGGATTGAGCAAGGCCTTCGCGGCCTGCATCGAGACATCCGGCGGTGTCACCTCCAACATGCTCGACTGCGCCGATAGCGAGTTGAAGTTGCAGGATCTGCGGCTCAACAAGGCGTATCGCGAGCTTTCCGGTAGTCTCAACGTCAAGCGCCGCCGTGATCTGGTCGAAGTTCAGCGGCTCTGGATCAGGTTCCGCGACGCCAATTGTGCATTCTATGAGGACCCGGATGGCGGAACGGCGTCGGCGCTCGCGGCATCGAGCTGCTTCCTGCAGGCGACGGCGACGCGAGCGAAGGAGCTGGAAGACCTGAAGTGACGGTGTTCTTCAAAAAATGTCACATCTGAAACCACTTCGAACGCCGTTCAGACGTGTTTGAGGGGCGTCTGAAAAGGTTCAATCGACCTCGGCGATGCGTGGATTTGGTGTCAGCACCACACAGAAATGACCGAGTGCGTCGCCGCCAAGCACGAAATGATACTGCTGGAAGTGGCGCATGAGGTCGTTTTCATAGAGTGGCACCGCGTCGACATGGCAGATCAAAAACTTCGGCGCGGCCACGATGTCCTCGCGGTCGAGCACGCACATCAGGCGCATGTCCGGGTGGGCGCGAAGCCATGTTTCGACTGTCGTGACGAGGAACGGATAGCCCGGATGCAGCATGTCATCGAGGCAGATCAGGCCCTTGGGGTGCAGCACGGCCCGTGCAAGTTCAAGGTCGCGCATCAGCGGTTCCGGCGAATGGTCGCCATCGATGTGGAAGAAGCGCACATGTCCGTCACCAAGCTTTTCGCGCAACGCCTCGACGCTCATGGCGGTTGAGTCGGCTTTCCAGACCACGAGCCTGTCGGTGCCAACACCCCACCTGCTGCAATTATCCTTGAAAATGTCGAGGGTGGCGCTGCTGGGCCAGTCGAACAGGTCAATGCCCAGTGCTCGCTCGCCCGGCTCCAGCGCCAGAGCCTGCGCGATGAAGTAGCGGCCCTGAAACGTGCCGATCTCGGCGAAATGGCCTTTGATGCCGTGCGATGCCTGATGCTTGAGGCACCACGCACTGATGGCGGCGGCGAAGCGCGAGGACATGCCGCGCACGCTTGTGTAGCCCTCGCGCAAATAGTGGTCTGTGGCGGAATGGCCAGAAACGAAATCGGTCACGGGGAGGGCCTTGGGTTAGGAATGAGCTTGAACCACCAACGTGATCACTTGCCCAGAAACACGAAGAATGCGCCAGCGGCAATCAGGCTGAAACCAGGGCAATCGCTTCAGGTTAACGTTTGGCTGGATTCAAGGCGTATTGGCCTTCTTGTAACTTAAATCCCATCGCATCTGATATACTCATGGTTGCGGTGGCAGGCGGAAGACCGAGACCTTCGAGGGACACCAAGCCCGTAGGGGAGCAAGGGTCTTCGCCTGCCAATCCATCGACCCCGAACAGTC
>JBOFFB010000504.1:0-3269 GCA_051648385.1 Allobosea sp. | reverse complement strand
GGCACGCGGGTGATCAGGTCAAGCTGACCGGCTTTCAGTTGCGCGACGCGGGCAGCATCGTTGGCCACTTCCTTGCGCACATGCCGTGCCCATGGCTCCTTCGGACCCCAGTAGCCATCGTAGCGGTCAAGCACGAGGTCGCCCTTCGGCTGCCACGAGACATACTTGTAAGGCCCGGTGCCAACGGCGGCCTTGCCCGTATTGAAGGCCTCGTTGGCGCTTTCCTTGGTCAAGCCTGCAGCCGCCTTGGACGAGACGATGAACAGGCGGATGAAATCGTAGGGCAGGATTGGCGCTGGCCCATCGGTGATGATGTGCAGCGTGTGCGCGTCGATGACCTTGGTTTCCTTGACGCGGCGCACATAGATCGTGGTCGGGTTCGGGCCGGACACGGTGGGAATGCGCTCGATCGAGAATTTCACGTCCTCGGCGGTGAAATCCGAGCCGTCATGGAATTTGACGCCGCGGCGCAGCTTGAACTCCCAGGTGGTGTCGTTGATCAACTTCCAGCTTTCAGCGAGACGCGGCTCGACCTCAAGCCCGTCGCCAGACCATGTCAACGTGTCGAACACGTGCTTGAGCGCTTCGGCGTGGGTGCCGCTTGCGGTGAAGTGCGGATCGATCGAGTCCGGTCCTCCGCGCACGCCGATGGTGAGTGTCTGTGCAGATGCAGGACTGGCAAGCGGCAGCGATCCGGCCAGGGCCGTAGCGGCGAAAAGGCTGAAGGCGAGTGAGCGTCGTGTCATACGGGCAGAGATGCGCATGGTAACCTCCCGGAAAGCTGGCCTGCCACCATCGTGGAACAGGACTGAAACCCCATTCAAGGCCCAACCTTCGCGACAGTCAATTCCTTGTGGAACTAATTTTTGCCGGTATAGTCTTTCCCTGACACGGAAAGGTTCAGCATGGCACCACCTTTGCCAAACCAGCATGCAAGCCGCGAGGCTCTGCCCGAAGGCACGGGTGCCGACCTGTTGGCGCGTCAGCGGCTTGACGCGTTCACTCATGCGCGGCTGTGGAAGAACCCTTGCGGCTTCGCGGCGCGCTTCAACTACCTTGCGCTGCGCTACAACCAACCTCTTTACGGCTGGGTCGAGGAGCATTTCGGACTGACCCGTACCGAGTTTGTGGTGATTTATTCGCTGAGCCTGCAGGACGGCATCACCGCCAGCGAGATTTCCGCCTCCACTGCTTTTCCCAAGAACACGCTGAGCCGCGCCGTCAACCGGCTGATCAGGCTCGGTTACGCGGTCCGGCGCACCGATGCGGGAGACCGTCGGCAGCAATTCCTGTCGCTGACCCATGCAGGGCGTGCGGTCTATGACGAGGCCTTGCCGCGTTTCGTGGCGCTGGAGACCGAGATGCTGACCCCACTCAGCCTCGTCGAGCGCGAAACGCTGTCGGCGCTGATGGCCAAGGTCGTGCTGGCGATGTTCGAGGCCGAAGTGCCGGACGCGGCACCCAAAATTCCCCAACGCGAGAACTGAACCATGCGCATCGCCACGATGAACTGGATGCAGGTCGAGGCCCACGCGAAGGCCGACAGCCGCGCCGTGTTGCCTGTCGGCTCGACCGAGCAGCATGCCTGGCTCAGCCTGTGTGTCGACGCTATCCTCGCTGAGAAGGTTGCACTTGATGCGGTCGAAGGTCTCGCGATTCCGGTTTTTCCGGTGATCAACTACGGCCTGACGCCCAGCTTCGTCGACTATCCGGGCACCGTGACGCTGAAGCTGTCGACGCTGTGCGCCATCATCACCGATGTGCTGGACGGCATGGTGCGCTCGGGGTTTCGATGCATCACCATTGTCAATGGCCACGGCGGAAATTCACCGGCCCATGGTGCGGTGCTGGAATGGCTGGGTCACAACCGGGGCATCCAGGTAAAGTGGCACAACTGGTGGAGCGCGCCTGAGACGATGGCACACGTGCAGCGCATCGATCCGGTGGCCAGCCACGCCTCGTGGATGGAGAATTTCCCGTGGACGAGGCTTGGCAACTTGCCCATGCCAACCGCGCAAAAACCCATGCTCGACCTTGCGCGCTTCC
Source organism: Allobosea sp. (assembly GCA_051648385.1). Classification (GTDB taxonomy): domain Bacteria; phylum Pseudomonadota; class Alphaproteobacteria; order Rhizobiales; family Beijerinckiaceae; genus Allobosea. The sequence continues at coordinate 1,223 of JBOFFB010000504.1, read as the reverse complement.
AGCAACTTGACCCCGGTGCCAAGAAAGCCATGCTCGGTGACGGCAACTATGGCGGGCTCTACCAGCGGCCAGACGAAGACATGCTGGCCATCTGGCAGACGGCGGTGGCGGAGACACGCGCTGTGATCGCCGAGGGCTGGGCGTGAGCAGATTGGCACCTCAACTCCGTCATTCCGGGGCTTCGCAACGCGAAGAGCCCGGAACCCATGACCACACACCAGTGTCATGGCCGCCCTTGTGGCGGCCATCTCCATTCGAAGTCCGAGCTGTTTCGGACCTAGATCACCGGCACAAGGCCGGTGATGACACTGAACTGCAGGCTGCGGCCCCATGCTAGGCTTCATCATCCAGCGCGTCCTGCAGGCGGCGGTCGTCATGCTGGTGATTTCGGTGCTGGTCTTCACCGGCGTCTACGCGGTCGGCAACCCGATCGACGTGCTGATCTCGCCGGATGCCACGCAGATCATGCGCGAGCAGACGATCAAGGCCTATGGTTTTGACCAGCCCTTGTGGAAGCAATACGCCGACTTCGTGGGGCGTCTACTACAGGGTGATTTCGGTCGTTCGTTCGTCTACAACATGCCCGTTCTGCAGCTCATCTTCTCGCGCCTGCCTGCCACCATCGAACTGACATTGGCGGCGGTGCTCGGCGCAACTTTGCTTGGCGTGCCACTGGGCATGTATGCCGGTTACCGGCCTGACAGTTTCGTCTCCAAGACCATCATGGCCGTCTCGATCCTCGGCTTTTCTGTTCCGACCTTCTGGATCGGGCTGGTGCTGATCTTCACTTTCGCGGTCACGCTCGGCTGGCTTCCTGCCGGAAATCGCGGTGATACGGCGATGCTGTTCGGCACACAGTGGAGCTTCCTGACGTGGAACGGTCTCACGCACCTGTTCTTGCCAGCGCTGAACCTGTCGCTGTTCAAGTTCGCCATGATGGTGCGGCTGGCACGCGCCGGCACCCGCGAGATTATGCTGACAGATACCGTCAAGTTTGCCCGCGCCGCCGGCATCTCTGAAGGCACGATCCTCTTGCGGCATGTGCTGCGCCTGATCGCCATCCCCATCGTCACGGTGTTCGGCCTCGAACTTGGCTCGACTTTGGCCTTCGCGGTCGTCACGGAGACGATCTTCTCCTGGCCCGGTGTCGGCAAGCTGATCATCGATAGCATTTCCACGCTCGACCGCCCTGTCATGGTGGCCTACCTGATGCTGGTGGCGTT
>JBOFFB010000503.1:0-12990 GCA_051648385.1 Allobosea sp. | reverse complement strand
ACGGCCGGGCGACTGTACGAAGCAATCCTTGGTCGTGTTCCCGATGCCTCCGGTATGGCTTTCTGGGCTGGCCTAACGAAAGATAACGCTTCGTTGTTACAAACAGCGAACTCAATGCTTGAAGGAAATGAGTTTACTGCGGCTCACGGTCCGGTATCTCAGTTATCAAATGCATCATTTATTGAGATCGCCTATAGAACCGCCATTGACCGTGCCCCAGACGCTGCAGGTCTCCAATTCTGGCTCAACCAACTTGCAAATGGCGTAAGTAAGGGTGAGGTTATGATTGGAATTGCTCTTGCAACGGAAACAACCGGTCTTTCGGACATCGACGTAACGATTAACAAATCGATTATCTAATTACGTTGTATCGATTGCCAAAGGTGACCTGCTTGAGGCCACCTCTGGATTTGATTAATATATTGAGGTGAGTCGCCTTCGCTGAATTGGTTTTGTTGAAATACCCACTGTTCGCTCTATCGATGACTCACGCGATTAATAAGGCATTAGAAAATTTTTCACAGGGCCAGTGGCTTTTCGCGCTAGATATTATCGATACGGTGTCGATCTCTGATATCGATGCGGAAGTAGCTTTGCTCGCCGTGAAGTCTTATACAGCGCTCGGCGATTTCGATATGGCAGACCGTGTTCTTGAGCGGGCTTTGGTCAGTAAGCCGTTGTCTTTAGCGCTTCACCAAGGAATGTTACGTCATAGTGTTGCACGCGGTCATTTCTCGGCCGCGCGTTGCCAGGTTAAGTCGGCACTTATATCCGGCGTTGATGCCGCATTCCTCGATCCAGTGCTTGCTGATGCGCTCTGCCCGGACGTCAATGCGCTGGTGTCATCGGTTTCCACATACTCAGAACTGCGAATTGATGTGGCAGCGCGCCAGAGCGGATCATTGCGTCTTACACTCGACTTGGGAAGCGTCCGGCATGAACTGACGATTGATTGTAACCTTTTCTCGGAGAAGTCTGGCGCATTCCGCTTCACAGGTTCGGTACGCCTGCTCTGGCCTGACGATGTTTGGCACGTGCTGATTGGTTCTGATCATGCCGCCGTAAGTATCGCTGTTCCAACGCGGACAAGGCCGATGTTCAACGGAGTCCCATTCGGGCGAGCTCCAGTACGGCCGCGTACCCTCAAACCAGTCGTTACGGTCATTGTGCCTGTATATCGTGATGCTGGCGCAGTTCGCGATTGCCTTGACGCGCTCGCGGCCGATAGGTCAGAGACACTCACGCGGCAGATCATCGTCATCAACGATGACAGCGATGAACCCGGCATGGCAAGCCTGCTAGCACGATATGCTTCCATGCCAAATTTTCGTGTCGAAACAAACCCGGTCAACCGCGGCTTCGTCGGCACGGTCAACCGTGGCCTGATGCTGGCACCTAACGGTGCAGTTTGCTTGCTCAACGCCGACACAGTACCGCCTCGAGGGTTCCTTGACCGGCTGGCGGCCTACGACGCTCCGGAAATCGGCACAGTTACGCCGCTGTCGAACAATGGCGAGTTGACCAGTTGGCCTACACCGTTCGTAGCTAACGAAATGCCCAGCCCAGATGTAGCTGCGGCCATTGATGCCGCCGCTAGGCAGCTTCAGCTGCCTCCCGTAAACATGCCTAATGGTGTTGGCTTTTGCCTGTTCATTACCGAGGCATGCCGAAATGCCGTGGGGTTGTTTAACGACATCGACTATCGGTTGGGCTACCTTGAGGAAGTCGATTTTTGCTTACGTGCGGTTGATGCGGGTTTCCACAATATCTGCGCCGTGGATGTCTTCGTGCCACATATCGGCGGACGTTCTTTCGGTTCCGCCCGGCATGGGCTTGTGTCGATGAATCATGAAGCTGTGCTGCGTCGGTTTCCCTCGCTCACAAGGGTCACCGATGCATTTCTCCTCAATGATCCGCTCGCGCCGGCCCGTAAGGCGCTCCAGCGAGCTGTCCTCAGTAACGCGGGGCAGCCCAAAGCACACCTTGGCGGGCCACTTCGTCTGATAATCTCTGATGATCTGGCGGACAAGGAGCTTACCGCGCGGGTTTCAGCGACGGGTGAGGACGATGCCTTGCTGTTGGGCGAGGGGTCTCACGGTCAACTTGTTCTTCATCGTAGCCGACTTTTCGTGCCCAATCGCTTCGACCTGCCAAATGACGCAATGTCGGAGGATCTTCCGGCACTGGCCCAATGGCTTGATGCATTTGCCATTTCGCAAGTGTGGCTGGATGGCATGTCATCTGTATCACAGCAGTTGGCAGGGTTGGCCAAGGTACTCTCCGTACCGCTTGTGGCGCGTCTGAGCAGTGAGTTGGCATTCGACGATCCTGGCATGGTCGCGATCCTGACGCGGGCCGATCGCATAGTCACGCGCGCACCTGGTCTCGCGTTTCGAGCAGAGGCGACATTCGATAGGCTCGTGGTACGGTTGCCTCCATTTTATGCGGAGCCAGCGCGTGCGTTCCCAGGCCTCAACCGCGCCGTGGTGCTGATCGAGCAAACGAATAGTGCGCGCTGGCTGCGGCTATTGCTCGACCTCGCACGCTCCTGTTTAGCAACGAATCTGCTTTGGAATTTTGCTGTTGTTGGCTCCGCTTGGCGCAGTCAGGAATTAGAGAGCACCGGGATTATCCGTTTCCTTGATATCAGCGATAACGAATTCGCTACCTCAGAACTAAGCGCGCGGCGGTTCAGCGCAGGTCTTGTTTTAGCTTGCCCCGGCTTGCACGACGGTCGGGAAGCGTCACTGCTCGCCAAATTTCCGCGTCCGCTGGTGACAACGGCTCCCGGCCTTGCCGCAACCGCCGGCTTCCGCGAGAACGCCGTCATTCCGGCCGAACCACTAGCTGCCAGCCTCATTGCCGCATTAGAGATCGCAGGGCGCGTTGACACTAGTGTGACTGGCAATATTCAAGAGGGCGTTGGCAAGCTCGACATGATCCGTGTTGTCGCCTGATGACACCGATCTTTGCAGTTAGGGCTTCCATTGACGTTGCTGCGTCCAACCTCATCGAAGGTCATGTTTTCGACGCTAACGATCTGGAGCGGCGGCTGGTCGTCCATCTCGAAGTCGATGGCGTCGATCTGGGGCTGGTGAGGGCCGACCAGTTTCGCGCAGGCTTGCGCGACGCCGGCCACGGCGACGGTTGCTACGGGTTCTCACTCGCGATTGACCCGCGGAAGCGGTCCGGCCGTCGTGTGAGCCTGAAACTAGCAAACAGCCCTGCTGTGCTGGCAGAAAGCGAATTGACGGATAGACCGGCCGCTATTGCTGGGCCCATCGGTTCCGTGGCCTGGCGCGGCGGTCTCCGGCTATTTGGTGTCATTCGCCTGTTCCGCTACGAAGACAGGCCCAAGGGTCTCAGCGTCTTTGACGGCCATCGCGAGGTCAAGGCCGAAATCCGTTTCGAGCCGCCTGCGACCGCCGAGGATGGCAGCGTAGCCGCTGGCTTTGCCATTAGTCTACCATTCCCGCTCGCTGACGGCCGGTTTCGCATGCTGCGTGTGATCGACCATCGCGGCATCGAGCTTGAGGGCAGCCCCATCGCCTTTGCTCATCACAGCCAGGGTGTGCGCGGCACGCTGGCGGTCAACCCGCTTGGACGCGTCAGCGAGGAGATCAGGCAGAATACGCTTGACCTGCTTGATGCGTTGCTGCCCGGCAGCCTGCCGCTGGAAGCCTATGCGGCTTGGTCAGGCGCTACGGTATTGCCACCCCGCGCGGGGGGGCGAAAGAGGGGACGGATCGCCGCGATCGTCGCCGGCCCGCCAGACAGCGTGACAGTTTCGGCCTTGCGGGCGTTGTTCGATGTCGAGACTGAGATTGCAAGCGTGTCGCTGAGTGCGAATTTAACACTAGATGCTGCTGCCGCCCGCGCCCATCTCGCCGCTTGGCAGGCGGCAGGGATCGAGTATGTGGTCTGGCTCCGCGCGGGCGCGCGGCCCCGCGCCGATCTAGGGCGGATAATTGTCATGGCCGCTGATACGCAGGCTAGACGGCCAATGCTCATTACCGCCGACCACGAACTCAGCACAGCTCGACAATCCATCCCGATGTTCTTGCCGGCCTTCGACCTTACCCGGCTGCTACGCCAAGGCCACGCAGAAGGCCTTTTCGCGACGAGAGCCGATCCAAGTCTTGTGCCAAACAGCGAACGGATTAGCTTTTATGACGTCCTGCTGGCAACCGCGCAGCGTGCCGGCGAGGCTGAAAGCGTCCATATTCCGGAAGTTCTCGCTCAAGTGCCGGCTCTGCCGCGCCTGGCGGCGCAGCGGGCGCTGTCGCGCGCCGTACAGCAACTGCTTCCGGCCGCCCGCATCCGACCTCGCGTTGCAGCCCTCTTGCCGGCCCTGAGCGTAGGGCTAAAACCAGCGCGCGGCGAAGTCGACATTCTGATTCCAACGCGCGATCGCATTGATTTGCTGGAACCGTGCATCGAAAGCTTGTTCGCTCAGACCAAGCGGAGGAACTGGCGTGTCACTGTGATTGATAACGGCACCCGCGATGCAGCGACGCTGGCCTATCTCGATCTGATCGCGCGCCGGCGGCGCGTGCGTGTCCTGCGCGATCCAAGCGTATTCAATTATGCGCGCCTCAACAACCGGGCGGTAGCCGAAACCATGGCACCGCTTATCTGCCTACTGAACAACGACATCGAGATCACCCGACCGGACTGGCTAGACGCAATGCTAGCAGCACTCCAGCCTGGTGTCGGTGCCGTCGGAGCAAGACTGGTCTGGCCGAACGGTATGCTTCAACATGGGGGAGTTGTCGTCGGGGTCGGGTTTGCGGCAGCTCACGCCTATGACCGATCCCTCGCGAATGAGCCTGGCTACATGGACGGCCTAACAGTCTCGCGCGAAGTCACCGCGGTCACGGCGGCCTGCCTTTTGATGCGCACGGAGGACTATCGAAACGTTGGCGGCCTCGATGAGCGGGCGTTTCCCGTCGCCTTCAACGATGTCGATCTGTGTCTTAAGCTCCGTGCTGCGGGGCACAAAATCATTTGGTGCGCCGAAGCCGAGTTGCTACACAAAGAATCGTCTAGCCGCGGTACTGACCATGAAAAGCCCGAGAAAAGGGCGCGAGCGATGAAGGAACTGGCCGAGCTTCGCGCCAAATGGGGCACCGCCCTTCTGGACGATCCTTACTACAATCCCAACCTCAGTCTCGACGCGTCACCCTATTCCGGACTTGCTTATCCTCCGCGCGACCGCCGGCCTCGGATCAACAGCGCGCCTGTCGTGCAGTCGATATGGGAGCGCGGTCAGGTCAGATAGTTCACGTCGTCGAACATCCTTAGGCCCAGCAGCGCGACAGGCGTGAACTCAAACGCTCCAACCGTCCAGACGTTGCCTGCGGCTGGATGAGCTATGTCCGTCAGCATGAGCTTACCTTCGTGCATAATCACGAGGGCATCGTCGAAGCGCAGGCGCTCGATATCAATCAACTGATCGACATCACCTGCCATACCAACTGTGATTCCACCCTGACCAACGGTTATCCTTGCGTCGAGAATCGAGCCTGACACGAGAGCGACATCGATACCATCACCGCCGTGCAGCCTGTCAGATCCTTTGCCACCAGCCAGCACGTCGTTACCACCCCAACCGGACAGGAGATCGTCCCCCCGCCCACCCGACAATCGATTGAACGCACCAGTGCCATGGATGACATCGTTGCCGTCGCCGGCAAGTGCATTTTCGAACACTGTACCAAGGCCAAGGCTGATGCTGTGGCCGGCGAGGTCGATGCCTCCACCAGTGTTGAGGTTGATCGCAAGGTTCCCGGTCATGGCGGCGGCATTGAGCGTATCGGTCCCGCCCGTGTCGTTGATCGTGCCGCGTTGTCCTCCAAGCTGATGGAGTGCGTCCGTGAAGATATACGTATCATTTTCGTCGGCCTGAGCGCCGAAAACCTCAAGCTTGACCGAGTTAAAAAAGCCAGCCGAGCCGGATCGGCTGTCGCTGACTGACAGCGTCCAAACCCCGCCAGCATCCTCACCGAGGAAGGCGTTTGAAACCAACGACCAATCCTCGATTACGTTCGCCCCGTTCCGTCCTGACAAAAGGGTTGAGGTCATGCCAGACGGCGAGGTCAGCGTCATGGAAATGTCCGACGCCCGCCCGAAGAATCCGTCGAAGCTCAGGCGCACACTCTCGATCTCGACTCCCGCATCAAGCCGAAAGCTCATGGACGTGGTCTTCAGATCAGCAAAATGGGTGAACGTGCTCACGGAAGCGGATACACTTGCCTCATTGGCTGATGTCTGACCGCCAAACCAACTCTCGGCAAGGCGCACGGCGGCGTGCGCGTCAGCCAAGCCGAAACCAACCTCGTTTGAGAAGAAATGACCACCACCATTCCAAGTGCCGGCCCCGTTTTCCCGCATGGAGGCAGCCAGTTCAGGCAGCGGTGTGGCGGACGCAGCCAGCACGTTGCGCACATCGCGCCAACCAAGGCCAGCGTTGGCTTCCAGCATGAGCGCAGCGATACCGGCAACCTGGGGAGCAGCGGCCGATGTCCCTGAAAACTGAGTAATCTCACCACTGTTGTAGCCACCGTCGCCGGCGATGTCGGTTGTAAGAACGCCGCGCTCCGCGCCACCGCCCGAAGGTGCGACAACCAAAAGGGAAGAACCCGTGGAAGCGTAATCGGTTAACTTTCCCTCGCTGGTGACTGCACCAACGGCAATCATCTGACGAGCGGATGAAAACTGCGAGGCATTGGTCTCTAGCCCCTGCAAGGCAAAGTTGCCAGCTGCCACTGTCATGACGGTGCCGAGGCCAGCTCGGCCTGAGGCCGCCGCGTCAACGATGCCCTCAAAGATCCCGCGGAAAGCATCGGAGGCGGCATCCACCTTGAAGGCACTGGACCAGCCCCAGGAGTGATTGACGATGTCGTAGTTGTCTTGCGTCTGCATCAGATCGGCGAGCGCCACTTCCTTTAGCCCGATAGCCTGCTGTGCAAGCATCGTTGCGCCGGGGGCAACGCCGACAGCTCCGCCGGAAACGGCAGCCCGTGCACCGATGATGCCGGCCACCGCCGTTCCATGGAGGCCACTGGTTCCACCATGCGCCAGATTTGCGCCGTCGTGTGCGGACAGATCGTCGAACACACCAACGCGGATGTTTTGACCGCTAAAGTCGCCAACTATTGCCGCAAGATTAATACCAACCTTGCCATAACCATCATCCTGGAAATGCCAGGGAATATTTTGATGCAATTCTTTAGTAATTGACCAATCGTTAAACGTAAACCGATGGTCATTTGATTGATGGATATTCATTTTGTGCCCCTGTTGAACATGGACACAGCTTTATCGGGTGCAAATTCAAATCATATTCATTCAAATCGGCACATTTTCAGTGATTGTCGGAGGCTTTTTTAATGACGAATATTCAATAAAGAGGATTGGTAAGTGGGAAATTGAAGTCAATACAAAATTGACCAAACCGGCATTGTAGGCTATCGTGCCAATGCGCTGAAAATCCTTGCAGATTCGCCACGCTCCCTGCGATACGGAGAACCAGACAGCGCGGTCTCAGGACAGGCGTGTACTCAAAAATGGCACAAATGAGGGTGACGGTTCCTTCACCATCAGGCACAAATGGAGCAGAGCGATATGGGAAGGCTCAAAATCGGGTATGTCTGATCGGCTGTTCTTAGCTCCGGAGCCGCTATCGGTATTCCGACCCGATGTCGCAATCTATGATCTTGCGGCCTATCCGCACCTCGCCAATGTGTTGCATGCGCCTGTGGCGCTGCGCGAACTGCGCTCGCTGGCGCGCTTCCTGCCGACCGCTTTCGCGAGGTCCAGTGAGGGCGTTGTTCCGGTTGCTATTCTTGGCTTGGTCAGCGGCCATTCTCTGGCGCCGCGCATGGGTGCCAGTGACCCTTCCAGTGTGCCGCTGGCGCTCAAAGCCTATCCGCTTGGCGTGATGCGCGGCCAATCCAGCAAAGAACGATCGATTATTATCGACATGCCGCCGGTTGACCCTCTGATGAACCCCAAGCCGGCAGTGACCGGTGACGGGCGGCTGACGATCTGGGCGCAGCGCAAGTTCGAGGCTGCGCATGTCTATGCTGTCCACCAACAGGAAACGGTTGATATCTGCGCGGAACTTGACGAACTGGAAGCCTTCGAGACTTGGCAACTTAAGCTGCGATTTGAGGATATTGACCTTTCGGTCAGCGGGTTGCTTACGCTTAAACCGGCCTATTTCGCTTCAGTTCGCCACAGGGGCTTTTTACGCCGCAACGCCGCTGCCGGCGTCGCTTTGGAAGCGCATCTGATTTCGAAATGGAGACTGGCTGACCTTGCGCATGCGCTTGCGCAGGGCGCTGTCTGATGGCAATTCGTTTTCTGTACAACCCGCTATTGTTTGCGCTGCACCACAATGCGACGTGGCGCCTTGCCGAAACCTATGGCTTTGCCGCAGGGGGTATGCCTGTTCCGGTTGGATTGGGGGAAGCTGGCCGCCTCGCCGCCGTGATGCCGCTTGCCCTACAGCAGATTGGCGAGTCGTATCGCTTAGTTGGGCTTGTGGATGGCGGCCTTGTTCGCTCTTCTCCACTCGGCGTCGATGGCTCGTGGACTGGTGATGCTGTCCCGGCTGCACTACGCTACCATCCGTTCCGTACGATCCGTGCCGACGTTGATCACTCGCAACGGTATATTCTCGCCGTTGCAGCTGATCCAGATTGTGTCGGCGCATCAGGTGGCGAGCCGTTCTTCACTGCGATGGCCGAACCTGGTTTACGCGTCCGTGCGCTCCTGAGACTGCTCAACCACGCTGAGTCTGACCGCGAGGAGGCCGCAAAAGCCGCTAAACACCTAGCCAGCACAACACTGCTTACGGCACTTGCACCAAAATCGACGCCTCGGGGCCTAAAGCTGTTTTCGCTGCTCCCACAGCATCTTGACGATATCACGGCAGCTGAGTTCGCGCGTCAAACCGGCGGTGACAGGCAGGTCGTTCGCCTTGTCGCTGCCCTGGCTGTGTCGCAGCCGTTGTTCGCTGCTTCGGCATTTGCTTCCGGCACTCTGACAGACGCAACCGATGAGCCCACTCAAGGGCCTGCCGCCGATGCGGGGCTTGATTTTTTGGTGGGTGACGCGAATGTGTTCCGCTTTGATTAGCTGGTCCTTTGCTCGACAGCCAAGTCGTTAAGGAGTAAATACGAAAATGAGATGTTTGAATGATATAAAACAGAGAAAGGTCGATAGTTGGCTTTAGAAAACCGCGGGCGAGATCCAAACATTAAGTTAACGGCGCTTGATGAGGCTGCAAGAGAACTGCGAATGCCGATCTTGTGGGGCCTTTTTTTTGGTCTCTTAATGATGCTTCTGGCCCTTGCCGGTCCTCTTTACATGATGAATGTTTTTGACCGTGTTCTCGGCAGCCGCAATATCACGACGCTTCTGGTGTTAACAGCCGTCTTGGCGCTAGCACTGATCGTGCACGCGATGTTGGATAGCGCACGCGCCGACATTCTGCGCCGTGCTAGCGTAGCATTCGACCAGAAAGTTTCCCCTGTCGTTTTCGATGCGCTACAGCATACAATCGCGGCTCGACCTGGTGACCGCTCGGTGCCCAACCTGCAGGATCTCGAAAGCATCCGCACATTTGTCAGTGGCGGAGTAATGTCCACACTTCTCGATGTGCCTTGGCTACCGATCCTGTTGGCATTCTGCTTCATCATGCATCCGCTTTTTGGAGTGCTGGTACTGGGGGTCGCGGGCCTTGTTGCACTTTTGACTTGGGCTACGGACCGCTCAAGCGCTGAAGCTCTGTCCGAAGCGGGAAAGGCCAATGGGCTGGCCGGCCAGCGTGCGGTTAGCACTTTTCGCAATTTCGAGGCAGTGCAGGGCATGGGAATGCGCGGAGCCCTGCGAATGGTCTGGTCGCAACTCCACGGTACAGCGCTCGCATGGGCCGTGCTGGCCGAACGACGATCTGCGGTTTTCAGAATATTATCGCGTTTCGTGCGGGAGTTTGGTGGCAGCCTCGCCACTGGGCTCACCGCTTATCTGGTTGTCCAGGGCCAGTTGTCAGCAGGACTGCTTCTGATAGCAACAATTATTGTTGGTAAAGCGACCGCCCCACTTCAAGGGTTGATAACGAACTGGAGCCAAATCAGCCGAGCTCGAACCTCCTGGCATCGACTGAATAAACTCCTGCGAGAAACCCCCAATAGTCAAGCCAAGATGGCACAGCCTCGGCCTAAAGGGCAAATCAGCATTTCACAACTTGCTGTCGCTCCACCCGGCAAAGGCGTAGAAAGCCTTATCGTCCGGGGAGTCGATTTCGCTGTATCGGCTGGATCGGTTCTGGCGGTGATAGGACCGAGCGGCTGCGGCAAGTCTACCTTGCTGCGCGCGATGCTCGGGGTTTGGAGGCCGCTGATTGGTGAAATCAGGTATGACGGATCGTCGCTGGCTGATTGGCGCCCGGAGGATTTCGGTGCAGCAATAGGTTACCTTCCCCAGGATGTCGAACTACTTCCCGGTACTATCGAGCAGAATATCGCGCGGTTCTCGCAGGCCAGCCATGAAACGGTAATCCTTGCGGCGGAACGTGCTGGCGCTCATGATATGATCCAATCCCTACCCGGCGGCTACAATTTCGAGGTTGGCGAGTACGGGTCAGGTCTCTCGGGTGGGCAGAGGCAGCGCATTGGGCTTGCCCGCGCCCTCTACAATGAACCGGCTATTTTGTTCCTTGACGAGCCAAACGCCAGTCTTGATGCCGTTGGTGAGGAACGCTTGATGGAGATGATCCAGGAGGCACGGCGCATGGGTGTCACGGTTGTATTCGTTACACACAAGGTAAGCCTTGTCTCAACCGCAGACTACGTGCTTGTGCTTGGCCAAGGCACGATGCGCGATTTCGGGCCTCGTGATGAAATTGTTAAACGGCTGTCAAAGCCCCGTCTCGTGCCTTTGCGTGCGGAAGCCTGAGGGGGAACAAGAATCATGTCGGAAAGCGTCAAGGCGATCGACAATGCCAATGCGGACTGGCGTCAGCCCTTGCGGCACGGCCTTGTTGTCACGGTGCTTTTCGTGGTTGGCTTCGTGGGCTGGGCAGCCAATGCGCCCGTGGACAGCGCAATAGTCGCACCTGGCACCGTTGCTGCCGAGGGCAGCCGCCAGACAATTCAACACCTTGAGGGCGGCATTATCCGCGCGATCCAGGTGAGCGACGGCCAGCATGTGCAAGAAGGCGATGTTCTATTCCTTCTTGACGATACCCACATGCGGGCAAACTACGATGTGGTGGCTTCCCAACTCTCTGTCCAGATAATCCGCGAAGCCCGTCTTTTGGCCGAACAAGCCAAGGTAGCCGACGTTGTGTTCCCGCCTGATGTCGCTACAAGTCTTGTCCCGACTGTGAAAGCAGCCCTGAAGGACGAGCAGGACAATTTTCGCGAACGCTTCGACACACGCAAAGCACAACACAATGTTATGCTGAATCGTATTGGCTCGTTTCAACGCGAGATCCAGGGTTTGCAAATTGAACAGCGCACTTTACACGACCAGGTCACAACACTTGACCGAGAGCTGCCGGGATTGCGCAGCCTTCTAGCGCGGAACCTCACTCTGCTATCACGGGTGACCACGCTCGAACGCGAGAAATCGCGCACGGAAATGTCAATCGCGCGGACCATGACTGACATTGCAAAGGCTGAGCGCTCGATCGGAGAGGTCGAGTTGACCATCGGGCAAACGGAGTCCGATTTTCAGAAGTCAGTGGTTATGGAGTTAATGGAAACCCGGAAGCTGATCGCCGAACTTCGGGAGCGGTTGGCAATAGCCAAAGACAATCTCAGCCGGCTTCAGATCGTCGCACCAAAGTCTGGTATCGCTCAGGCTCGACGTTTCGCTACACTTGGTGCCGTTGTCAGGCCCGGCGACGCAATGGTAGAAATATCACCGCTCGATGCTCCCGTCATTGTGAAAGTCCAGGTTGATCCGATGAGCGTCGATCTTGTCCAGGTCGGCATGCGGGGCGAAGTACGCTTCCCGAATTTTAAATCGAGCGAACTTCCGGTGCTGTTTGGATCTGTTCGCTCACTGTCGAATGATCGGGTCACCGATCCTGTTAATCCTGGACTATTCTATTTCCAGGTTGACGTTGAAGTCGATCTCTCTCCGCTTGATGACAAGCAGCGCAGCCGGATCCGTGTGGGCATACCGGCGAGTGTGGTCTTCCCGACCGGTGAGCGCTCGGCAGCGCGATATTTTCTGCAACCGATCGAGAGTGCGCTCGCGGTTGCTCTGCGCGAGCGTTGAGGCTGAAGTTGCCGGCTGATGACTGACCTAAAGGTTCTTGAAGGGCGGGATGGTTACCTGTTCCTGACCAACGACACCAACGGTGTAATTGATCAGGTCGAAGGTAGCTATCCGTTTGATGCCGACCAACTTGATGCCATCGCGATGGTACATGCTGCACGGCGTGCGTTCTGCGGCCATATTGGCGCACGATACGATCATGTTGTCGTCCCTGACCGCGAAAACTGCCTAACCCAGTTTCTGCCTGACGCCGTTGTGCCAGGCCGGTTCGGCCTTCGGCCGCTAATGCGGTATCAGGAGGCCGGGCTCGGCCAGCTACATCCGCTCTTGTACGACACCACAGTGTTGACTGCGTCATCAATGCAGCCGTTCCTGTTTAGGCGTGACACGCACTGGACGTGGGACGGCGCGTTCAACTATTTGCGCGCATTGGTTCCGGCGCTCGGGCTTGACCCTTCCAAACTTGACATCGGTCAATTTGTTTCGGTTTCATACGAGAATGCCGGCGATCTTGGCAGCAAGCTTGGCTGTGTTGCGGAGCCTTCGCGCTTCATGCATCATCCCGCACTAACGGTTGTGCACGACAACGGCGCGCCAAACACCGGCCGCGTTCGTATGATCCATAATGCCAATGCACCTCCCGGGACGCGCATGCTTGTGCTGCACGACAGTTTTGGAGAGTGGCTTACAACA
>JBOFFB010000502.1:0-2599 GCA_051648385.1 Allobosea sp. | reverse complement strand
TGTAGTAGAAGCCCGCCGAGAACAGTGGTGCCAGCAGGCCATTGACAGCCATCAGGTCAAGATCGAGCCGTGGCCACCTGTTCTGGCTTTCCGCGACCAGACCGTCGAACAACTCGACCATGGTGGCCGGGATGTTCGGCTCGCGGCGATTGCCGGTACGGATTGTCACCAGTGCATTGGGCTCTTCGGGGCCTGCAGTGAACACCCCGCGCGGGCGGTGATATTTGAACGACCGGCCCATCAGCCTGACGCCGTTCGCCATCAGCGCCGATGCCAGCGTGTCGCCCGGATGACCCTCGTAGGCTTCGCCGTCGAAGGTGAAGCGCAGCACCTTGGTGCGATCAATCTGGCCACCTGTGAGAAGCCGATAGCCGCTCATTGCTGACCCTCGCCGGAGGGCAGCGATACGTTGATGATCCGGTGGCTGGCCGTGTCACGCGCCACCTTGAGCACCTGTCGGCAGCCTCCAGCATGGAGCCACCATTCCAGATGTGTTCCGCGCAGGTTCTCGCGTTGGTAGACATAGTTTGCGAAGGCCGCAGCACCAGCGTCCGCAGCAGGCCGGACAACGCCCGCACCGCCACGATAGCGAAACTCGATTTCATCGCGCACCCCGCAATGCGGACAGGTGATCCTCAACATGGCGCGGCTTCAGTGCAGATAGGGGAACGGGCCGACGCCACGTTCGTCGATGATGCGGCCGGAGGCAAACCTGTCCAGCCCGAAATGAGCCGCCAGGGGGTGCGGCTGACCGGTCGCCACGAGATGCGCCATGCAGGTTCCGCCAACCGGGATCGCCTTGAAGCCGCCATAGCACCAGCCGGTCGAGATGGTAATGTTGTCGACGGGGGTGGTCGAGATGATCGGGTTGCCGTCCATGCTCATGTCCATCACGCCACCCCACTGGCGCAAGGTGCGCAGCCGCGACAGCGACGGCATCAGCGTGACACCCGCCGCATGCACATCCTCGACCATCGGCAGGCTGCCGGCTTGCGCGTAGGAATTGTAGCCGTCGGTGCCGCCGCCGAACACCAGCCCGCCCTTGTCCGACTGGCTGACATAGAAATGCCCGGCGCCGTAGGTCACGACAATGTCGATGAGCGGCTTGATGCTTTCGGTGACAAAGGCCTGCAGCACATGCGTCTCGATCGGCAGGCGGAAGCCCGCCATCGCGGCCAGCGTCGACGAATGCCCTGCCACGGCAAAGACGATGCGGTTCGCCCCGATGAAGCCGCGCGATGTCTCGACACCGAGTGCCTTCGCACCTTCGCGCCGCACCCCGGTGACCTCGCAGTTCTGCACGATGTCGACGCCGCCTGCACTGGCAGCGCGGGCATAACCCCATGCCACTGCATCGTGGCGCACGGTGCCGCCACGCTTTTGCAGAAACCCGCCAACCACTGGAAAGCGCCCATTGTCCGTCTCGATCAGCGGGCACAGCGCCTTGACACCGGCCTTGTCCAGCATCTCGATTTCGACGCCCTCCAGCAGCATGGCGTTGGCCCGGCGGGTGAACAGGTCACGCTGGCCGTCGGAATGGGCAAGGTTCAGCGTGCCGCGCTGACTGACCATGACATTGAAGTTGAGTTCCTGTTCGAGGTTTTCCCAGAGCTTCAGCGAATGGTCATAGAAGCGGATGTTGGCGGCAGTGAAGTAGTTGGAGCGGATGATGGTGGTGTTGCGCCCGACATTGCCAAGCCCGATCACACCCTTCTCGATCACGCAGACATCCGTGATGCCATGCTCCTTGGCGAGGTAGTAGGCCGTGGCCAGCCCATGCCCGCCGCCGCCGACGATCACCACGTCATAGTGTGCCTTCGGTGCCGCATCGCGCCAGGCAGGCCGCCAGCCGGTGTGGCCACGCAAGGCCTCAAGCGCCAGACGGAAAGCGGAATAGCGTTGCATGAGAGGCAAGAGACCCGGACAGGAGAGGGGGCGAAACACCACCGTACGTTACAATAGCCAGTGCCGCTCCCTGTCACAATCGGCAAGACCCGGATCGTAAGGGCAATCGCTTAAGGTCAATTTGGTCGGTTCTCGACGGGATTTTGGCCTTCTCCCCTTGCGGGAGAAGGCCACCACGCCCAAACTCCAGCCAAATGTTGACCTGAAGCGATTGCCCTGCCCGGATCGTCGCAGCGGTCATGACGCAAGCTCTGGCTCGATTTCAGCCAGCGCGAATGACCGGCCGGGTATGGAGGCCAGCAGCGCCTCAGTGTAGGGATGCTGGGGTCGCTCGAACACGTCATACTAAAGGTCATCATCTTTGACCCGTCAAAGATGATGAATTCCTCGCACCGGCTCGGGCGCGCGGTCGCGCTTGCCAACGAAACTATCGGTCAAACCCGATAGCCGTTGGTATCAGCCGTCGGCCCGCTTTCGACCACCTCGCCATCCTTCAGCACTGAACCGCGCCGAGTTTGGCGGAGACAGTTTCGTTTGAGTCACGCCGCCAGATTGTGCTCGTCGAGCATGGCGTAGTAG
Source organism: Allobosea sp. (assembly GCA_051648385.1). GTDB lineage: Bacteria > Pseudomonadota > Alphaproteobacteria > Rhizobiales > Beijerinckiaceae > Allobosea. Next base: position 115 of record JBOFFB010000502.1, on the reverse strand, counting down.
CGCTCCTCGGTTTCGGCTCGTGGGATGTTGCCGATTGGCCCCAGCAGCCGTCGATGGTTGAACCAGTCCACCCATTCCAGCGTCGCAAACTCGACGGCTTCAAAGCTCCGCCATG
>JBOFFB010000501.1:0-4482 GCA_051648385.1 Allobosea sp. | reverse complement strand
AACGGAAAACCCGCAAAGGTCGCCATCATCGCCATCGCACGAAAACTCCTCATTGCACTCTCCGCAATCGTTAGAGAAAACCGCAAATGGCATCCCCAAAACAGCGAAAGCAATTGACCGCAAACACAGTCGCCAGCCTCGGTGCGCCGCGATGCTGGATTGCTTCGCTGCGCTCGCAATGACAGCCCCCCTGCCCACAAAATCATCATAGCCAGCAACATGGCCACTTGCAGCCCGCGCATGGCTCGCGCAAGCTGTAGATCGAGCCTGACGGGACCGTGCGAGAACGCCGGGAAGACTGCGGGACGAGGCGTATCTGTGGAGGTATCCAGATGAAGACAATCGCGAAATTTGCAGCCGTGACTGCTTTCGTGTTCGCAGGGATTGCGGGCGTGCAGGCCCAAGCCATCACCGAACTCAAGCTTGGCACCGAGGGTGACTATCCGCCGTTCAACGCGCTCAACGCCAACAAGGAATTGGTCGGCTTCGAGATCGATTACGGCAACGCATTGTGCGAGAAGATGAAGGTCAAGTGCACCTGGATCGTGCAGGATTGGGATGGCATCATCCCGGCGCTGCTGGCCAAGAAATACGATGTCATCATTGCTGGCATGAACGCTACGGAAGAGCGCGCCAAGCGTGTCGATTTCTCGGCGGTCTACACCAAGACCCCGATTTCGATGATTTCGGCCAAGGCGACAACCTCGAACGACCTCACGCCTGCCGCGCTCAAGGGCAAGGCCGTCGGCGCACAGGGCTCGACCATCCACGCCAACTGGCTGGAGAAGAACTACAAGGACAGCAACATCCGCCTTTATCCGAAGCAGGAGGACGCCAACCTTGACCTCCTGAACGGTCGCCTCGACTACATCGTCGCGGACCGTCTGTCGCTGGAAGACTTCCTCAACGCCAAGGGCAAGGATTGCTGCCGCCTTGTGGGTGACATTGCACGCGATCCGGTCATCCACGGCCCAGGCGTCGGCATGGCGACCCGCAAGGAAGACACCGCGATCAAGGAGATGCTGAACAAGGCCATCGCCGAGTCGCTGGCTGACGGCACCCATGCCCGCATCGCCGCCAAGTGGTTCAAGTTCCCGATCATGTGAGAGCGGTCGCGCCCCGGTCATGCGCCGAACGCTTTGCGGCAAGCGCGACATCCCCTCTCCCCTTGTGGGAGAGGGCTAGGGAGAGGGGTCGCGCCGTTTCCTCCGTTATGCGATGCGACCCCGCTTCCGGCCTTCGGCCACCTTCACCCACAAGGGGAGAAGGGATAACCTCCGCGCGTAGCGGATGAATGGGATCGTCCCGCCAGCCATGTTCAGCAACCTTCACTACATCGGTTTCGGGGATGGCGGCTGGGGCTGGGCGCTGCTGCAAGGCGCATGGGTCACGATCTCCATCGCGCTTGCCACGCTTCCGTTCGGCCTTGCGCTGGGCCTGATCATCGCGCTGATGACCCGCTCGGAAAACGCCATCGCGCGCTGGTTTGCCACCGTCTACACCACGGTGTTTCGCGGTGTGCCGGAGTTGTTGACGCTCTACATCATTTATTTCGGCGTGCAGATCGTCGTCCAGGGGTTGCTTGAGAGCGTCGGCATCAAGGGCTTCTCGATCCCGCCCTTCGTCGCAGGTATGGTTGCGCTCGGCATCGTACTCGGCGCCTTTTCGTCAGAAGTATGGGTCGGCGCGCTCAATGCCATCCAGAAGGGCCAGCGCGAGGCGGGCGCTGCGTTGGGTCTGCACAAGGGGCAGGTCTTCCGCCTCATCGTCTTCCCGCAACTCATCCGCGTGGCATTGCCGGGCCTTGGCAACAACTGGATGGTGCTGCTCAAGGAAACCTCGCTGGTTTCGGTGATCACGCTGCAGGACATCATGTTCATCGCCCAGCGCGGCTCATCCAACACCAAGGAGCCGCTGTTGTTCTTCACGGCGGCGGCGCTGATCTATCTGGTGTTTTCGCTGATATCCTGGTGGTTCTTTGATCGGCTGGAGAAGCGCTCCAACCGCGGCTTTGCTTCATTCGGGGGGCAGACCCGATGACGTGGTGTGAGCAACCCGGTTACTGGCTCGGCTCGGAAGTCTTGCAGAACTACGGTTGCCGCATGGCGACCGGGTTTGGCATCACCATCCAGCTTGTCGTGATTTCAGTCTCGCTCGGCTGCGTCATCGGGCTCGGGCTGGCGCTGGCGCGGCTTTATGGCCCGCGTTGGGTTGGCGGTACAGTCACTGGTTACACCACGTTCTTTCGCGGCACGCCGCTGCTCTGCCAGCTGTTTCTGGTCTATTACGGCCTCGGCCAACTCCGCCCCTTCTGGCAGGATGTCGGACTGTGGTGGTTCTTCCGCGAGCCTTACTGGTGCGCGCTTTTCACCTTCACCATCAACACCGCCGCCTACCAGTGCGAGGTGTTCCGAGGGGCGATCCAGTCCATCGGCAAGGGCCAGTTCGAGGGTGCGCAGGCGCTCGGCCTGCACCGCATCGCGACTTTGCGCCATGTCATCCTGCCGCAAGCCATGATCGTGGCGCTGCGTCCGCTCGGCAACGAGTTGATCGTGATGATCAAGTCGTCCTCGGTGGCCTCGCTGGTCACGCTGTTCGACCTGATGGGCTCGACGCGGCTCGCCTTCTCGCGTTCGTTCGATCTCAGCATCTATCTCTACGCCGCGCTGATCTACCTCGCCCTTGTCGAGATCATCCGGCGGCTGTGGGATGTGATGGAACGGCGCCTGACGCGGCACGTGGTGGTGAGGTGATTTTTGTTACTACAAGAATGACCGCAATGGTGTTAGAGTGCAACGTGGCGGATCGATGAAGATCACCTTCGATCCGGAAAAGCGGGCCATGACGCTTCAGCAGCGCGATCTCGACATGGCGCGAGCGGTGGAGGTTTTTGAAGGGTCAACACTGACAGTTGAAGATGTCCGGATGGACTATGGCGAAACACGCTTGATCACGATTGGAAATCTTGATCGCAGAATGGTGGTTCTGGTTTGGACTGAACGCACCGGCGAGCGCCGGATCATCAGCATGAGGAAGGCAAATGAACGCGAACAAGCAATCTACGGCGCACGACTGGGTTGATCTGGATGACGCCCCTGACCTTTCGAAACCTGAATGGGTCGAGAGCTTTTTAGCCGTCAAAGCCAAGCCTGGCCGCCCGAAGGTCTTTGCTGCAAAGGTCTCGACAACGATCCGTCTTGACCCTGATGTGCTGGCTCACTTTCGGGCAGGCGGCGGAGGTTGGCAGTCACGCATCAATGCTGCGCTAAGGGCGGCTATAACCCCGAAAAGAAAAGGTGCGGTCCGTGCCGCTCCCTTCCGATCTCGTAGGCATTCTCGAACGCAATTCTGAATAGACGCCCGCCCCTCACGCGGCTTTCGGCACAAACCTTTCTACCTTGATCTCGCCCTCACGCTTGCGCGCCTTGGCGATGTCATAGCTGTTCTGCATGCGCATCAACGTGTCCATGGAGACGCCGAAAGCCTTTTCAATGCGCAGCGCCATTTCCGGCGACAGGTCCGCGCGCTGGTTGAGCAGGGCGGACAGGGCAGGCCGCGTGACGCCGAGCACCTTTGCAGCGTCGGTGACGGAGAGTTCCAAAGGCTCGATGATCTCTGTGCGCAGGAAGCCGCCGGGATGGGCGGGATTTTTCATGCGGATGCCGTATGCGTCCATGATGGGCTCCCTAGTGGTCGTCTTCATAGTTCAGGTCGATGATTTCGATGTCTGTGCTGTCGATCCGGAAAGTCAGCCGCCAATTCTTGGTGACGAACAGGCTCCACACGCCATTGCGGTCACCGGTCAACTGATGCGCTTTCCAGCTTGCAACGATCCGAAGCTCGCCTTCATCTTTCATGTCCTGCAGAAAGGTGATGATGCTGCGGAGCTTCTCGACAACGGCTGGCTGGATGCCCGACGAGTCGTCGTTCTCGACGAACCGTTTCAACCTTTTGTGGAGAATATTTCTTATTCTCATTGAGAGAAAGCCTACAGCGGTAAGTGTATTGCGTCAAGCCACAGACGACATTTGTGCCCAATACGAGCCGGTCATCCGGTAGTATGATGTTCTCGGGTCGATCCTCGGATCAAGTCCGAGCCCAAGAATGACGTGAGGCAAGAAACAGAAAGGGGCAGCTTGCGCCGCCCCTTCCCAATCTCGCAGGCATTGTCGAACGCTAGTCCGATCAGAAGCCAGACCTCTGCGCAGAGAGGACCCAGCCCTGTTGAGACCGCGATTGATGACAATGAGACATTAGATCACCTCCTTTCTGAATGAAGCCGGCGACAGTGCCGACACCCACAAGCTGCAACGAGTCGGGTTAACAGCCAATGACAATCTGCGTGCGCGCACTGGCAAAACGCTACATGTTGCGCTAGGGCGACACTCGTGACCTGCAACTATGGTTAACCATTCCTTACCCTGACGACACAGAAGGCGTTTCCCGATGAAAGTTGCATTTTTGGGCCTTGGCGTGATGGGC
>JBOFFB010000500.1:0-2146 GCA_051648385.1 Allobosea sp. | reverse complement strand
GTTGTGCCATCCATGCCGACATGAGCCGTGCCCCTTGAGTCTTGTCCGTCGCCTCTAGAGGCAAGGATGAACAAGGGATGGCTGTAGCACTCATACTGCTTTTGGTCGCGGTTGCTTCCGTGCTGTTCCACCTCTGGAGTCCGTGGTGGTGGACGCCGATTGCCTCAAACTGGAGCTACATCGACGACACGATCACGATGACGTTCTGGATCACCGGCGCGGTGTTCTTCGCTGTCGTAGTGTTCATGGCCTATTGCGTCTTCCGCTTTCATCACAAGGAAGGCAGGCGGGCGGCTTACGAGCCGGAAAATAAAAAGCTCGAATGGTGGCTCACAATCGGAACTGCTATCGGTGTCGGGGCCATGCTCGCACCCGGTCTGGTCGTCTGGCACCAGTTTGTCACCGTGCCTGCCAACGCCACCGAAATTGAAGTCATGGGCCAGCAGTGGCGCTGGAGTTACCGCCTTCCGGGAAAAGACGGGCGGCTCGGTACGACCGACGCTCGCAATGTCAGCGCCGACAATCCTCTCGGTTTGAACCCTAAGGATTCCGCCGGACAGGACGACATCGTGATCGAAAATGGCGATCTTCACTTGCCGATCGGCAAACCGGTCAAGGTTCTGTTGCGATCGATCGATGTTCTGCACAATTTCTATGTGCCGGAGTTTCGCTCCAAGATGGACATGGTGCCGGGCTCTGTCACCTATTTCTGGTTTACCCCGACGCGGACGGGATCGTTCGAGGTTCTTTGCGCAGAACTCTGCGGCCTGGCGCACGCGCAGATGCGGGGCAAGGTCATCGTTCAGGAAGAGAAAGACTATCGCGCGTGGTTGGAGCAGCAGCAAACGTTCGCCGAACTATCCGGTCAGCGCAACATCATGAAGGCGACTTTCAAGACAGGTAGTGAATGAGAATGTCGACGAAGAGATGCCGCACCTCGTGAGGCAAACTCTTCTGACGAAGGCCAAGGAGGACATTCGCGATGGTTGATGTCCCGTCTGACGTACTTGTAGGAATCCCGCCAGCTGAAGTGGGTGAGGTCGATCTTTATCATCCGCATAGTTGGTGGACTAGATACGTTTTCTCGCAGGATGCAAAAGTCATCGCGATCCAGTATTCGCTCACTGCGATGGCGATCGGCATGGTTGCGCTGGTGCTCTCATGGCTGATGCGGCTGCAGCTGGGATTCCCCGGAACATTCTCGTTCATCGACCCAAGCCAGTATCTCCAGTTCATCACCATGCACGGCATGATCATGGTGATCTATCTCCTCACCGCGTTGTTTCTCGGAGGTTTTGGAAATTATCTTATCCCGTTGATGGTCGGCGCGCGCGACATGGTTTTTCCGTACGCAAACATGCTGAGCTACTGGATTTATCTGCTTGCCGTGCTTGTGCTGGTGGCAACCTTCTTTGTGCCGGGCGGGCCGACGGGCGCCGGATGGACGCTCTATCCGCCGCAGGCGGTTCTCTCCGGCACGCCGGGGCAGGAGGCAGGCATCATCATGATGTTGCTGTCGCTGATCCTGTTCATCATCGGCTTCACCATGGGCGGTCTGAATTATGTGGTGACCGTGCTGCAAGCGCGCACACGCGGGATGACGCTGATGCGCATGCCGTTGACGGTGTGGGGCATCTTCACCGCGACTGTCATGGCGTTGCTCGCGTTTCCGGCGCTATTCGTCGCTTCGGTGATGATGCTGCTTGACCGGCTTCTCGGCACCAGCTTCTTCATGCCAACGTTGGTGGAGATGGGCCAGCAGATGAAATACGGCGGCGGGAGCCCGCTGTTGTTTCAGCATCTGTTCTGGTTCTTCGGTCATCCCGAGGTCTACATTGTGGCGTTGCCGGCGTTCGGCATCGTCTCCGATCTCATCAGCACTCATGCGCGCAAGAATATTTTCGGCTATCGCATGATGGTGTGGGCGATTGTCGGAATCGGCGCACTCAGCTTCGTTGTGTGGGCGCACCACATGTATGTCAGCGGCATGAATCCGAAGTTCGGGTTCTTCTTCGCAACGACGACTTTGATTATCGCTATTCCGACGGCCATCAAGGTCTACAACTGGGTTCTGACCCTGTGGCGCGGCGACATCCATCTGACCGTGCCGATGCTGTTCGCCCTTGGCTTCATCGTCACGTTCGTC
>JBOFFB010000499.1:0-5826 GCA_051648385.1 Allobosea sp. | reverse complement strand
CACCCATGTCGCGCTGGTAGGCTTGCAGCATGAAAGGTCTTGTGGAGCGCGCCGCCACGATCCCGGCCCGATCGTCGAAAATGCGCCGGTTGCGGCTGTTGGCCTGGTTCCAGGCCGTGTCGCCTTGCCTTTGCGGCTGCGAGTAGACCCGGTTATGAACCCCGATATAGCCGTTGCGGTCAATGGCGAGGGCGAACACCAGCCGCTTGTCTGACTGAAGGCGGCCCTCGAGAATAGGTGGCAGGATCTGCTCGAGCACACTCAGGCTGCTAACAGTGAACTGGCGCGGGTCAGTGTGGGACATCGGCTGGTAGTCGGTATCGAACAGGGCCTCGCGCGTCAGTTGCCCGCGCGCCAGGGCTGTGCTCATCGCAGCTGCAACATCTTTCGCGAGAGCCTGCGCGGCTTCGATCATCGGCAAGTACTCGGCCTCGACCGATTTCAGCTTGAAGCGGAAGTGGTCGAAAGCGGCATTGTTAGGATTATCGAAAGCGAAGTGCAGCCCGAGCGGGCTGATGGCTTTGAGCTTTGCCGGCAATGACCCCAGCCCGGCGATGGCGAGGGTTGCCACCGAATCGGTCGCGGCGGAGAATGTGGCAGGAACTGTGGCCAAGAGCCCGCCCGCGCTGATGTCGATGGTCTCGCTCCTGAACATCGCACCTGAGACGCTGATCGTTACGGGCATTTCCGCCGGATAGCGATCATGCACGCGGCGGTCGCCCGCATGGGTCGAGCGGATCACCGGCACGAAGCGGCGGTGTAGCCCCTCTGCCAGCGACATGCTTGTCGCGGACGATTGGCGGGTCTGGACACTCTCCACACGCGCCGAAATCACGGCTTCGTCAACGTGGCTGATCTGGGTGGCGACATGCTCGACAAAGCGGGTTGATTCGGTGGAGCGATACGACAGTTCGCGCATGGCTGCTGATTGTTCGGCGTTGGCATCGGCAATCGAGCGAATGCGCGGATCGATATTGTGGACAGCGTCGATGATCCCGGCCATGGCTGCCAATGCCATCCGTGTCGTCTGTTCAAGCCGTTCGACCCTGCCGCGAATGTCGCCGACGGCATGCTTGGTCTCGATCGACAAGCTCTTGACCTCTTGCGCCACGACGCCGAAGCCGCGTCCCGCTTCGCCAGCGCGGGCCGCTTCGATGGTCGCATTGAGAGCAAGCAGGTTGGTCTGGCGCGCCACGTCATCGATTGTGCCGACAATGTGCCTGATTTCTGACGCAGCCGTCTCCAGGGTGGCAAGGATTTCGGCGGCCTCCTTCGCTTGGCAAGCCGCCGTTTCGATATCATCGCGGGCGCGCTGGGCCGACTGCTCGACCTCTGTGGCCGAGGCTTCCATTTCGATGACGGCGGCAGACAGCGCACCGACATCGGCGCTGGCATGCTGGCTTGCCTGTTTCAGCTCGTTGATCGTGTCATGGATGACGCCGAGTTGTTGTTCAGTGCTCTGCGACATCTCCGCCGATGTTTTGGCGGCAGCACCAAGCTGTGCCAGCGCAGACACGACATCGGCTTCGATCAGGTCGATGGCGGCGCTGAAGCTGCCCTGGGCTGTAGCATCCGAAGCGCAGGCAGCGGGAGCGGTGTCCGTTTCAGGCTCAACAATTGGCTGATGCGCAGTTTCACGCGATAGCCGGAGCATTCCCGCAAATCGAGACGTCAACATCTGCACATCCTGTGCCTCCGGCAGAAACTGCGAAGCTCCAATCGGCAGAAATGTAAACGTGTTTGGTTAAATCATCACTAAGGCGCAATTAAATTTCGACTTCTGGCTCAATGATCGGTGATTAAGTCTGATACTCACATCCCGCCAAGATGCTCTGCCACCGTGAAGATGTCCTTGTCACCGCGCCCGCAGAGATTGACCACCATCAGGTGATCGCGCGGCAGATCCGGCGCAAGCTGCACGACTTTGGCGATCGCATGCGAAGGCTCCAGCGCCGGAATGATGCCTTCGAGCTTCGAACACAGCTGGAAGGCTGCCAGTGCTTCGCTGTCGGTGGCCGAGATATACTCGATGCGGCCCATCTGGTGCAGCCAGGCATGTTCAGGTCCGATGCCGGGATAGTCGAGTCCCGCCGAAATGGAGTGCGCATCGGTGATCTGGCCGTCATCATCCATCAGGAGATAGGTCCGGTTGCCGTGCAGCACGCCAGGCCTGCCGCCCGTGAGCGACGCCGCGTGCTGGCCTGTATCAACACCATGGCCCGCCGCTTCCACGCCCCACATCTTGACGCTTGGCTCATCGAGGAACGGGTGGAAAAGGCCGATGGCGTTTGAGCCGCCGCCGATCGAGGCGATCAGCGAATCGGGCAGGCGGCCCTCTGCTTCCAGCATCTGCGCTCTGGTCTCGGTGCCGATCACCGACTGGAAATCGCGCACCATCATGGGATAGGGGTGCGGGCCCGCCGCCGTGCCGATGCAATAGAATGTGTCGGCGACATTGGTGACCCAGTCGCGCAAGGCTTCGTTCATCGCGTCTTTCAGTGTCTTGGTGCCGGACTGGACCGGGATCACCTCTGCGCCGAGCATCTTCATCCGGAACACGTTCGGCTTCTGGCGCTCCACATCGACCGCGCCCATGTAGACCACGCATTGCAGGCCGAAGCGGGCACACAAGGTGGCCGTGGCGACGCCATGCTGGCCTGCGCCGGTTTCCGCAATGATGCGCTTCTTGCCCATGCGCATGGCGAGCATGATCTGCCCGGTGACGTTGTTCACCTTGTGTGCGCCGGTGTGGTTGAGCTCATCGCGCTTGAAATAGATCTTGGCGCCGCCCGACCCGCTCTTCGCGGTGGCAATCGCGCGCGCATAATCCGTCAGGCGCTCCGCGAAATACAGTGGCGATGGCCTGCCGACATAGTTCTTGAGGTAGCCATCGAGCTCCGTCCTGAAAGCCGGATCGACCTTGGCATCGGCATAGGCTTTCTCCAGGTCAAGGATGAGCGGCATAAGTGTTTCGGCCACAAACCGTCCGCCGAAGATGCCGAAACGCCCGGCTTCGTCAGGGCCGTTGCGGAAGGAGTTCGGTGCCGGATTGACCGTCATGGCATGCACTTTCGTGGTTGGTTCGCTCACGCCGCGCGGGCGGCCTGAACGAAATCCCTGATCTTTGCGATGTCCTTATAGCCGGGAGCGCTCTCAATGCCAGAGGATACATCGACGCCGTCAAGGCTCAGGCCCATGGCCCTGATGCGGCGGATAGCATCGGCCACGTTGTCGGGGTTGAGGCCGCCTGACAGCATGAAGGGCATGTCGGCAGGCAAGGCAGCCAGAATCGACCAATCAAAGGGCCTGCCATGTCCGCCCGGATAAGTGGCATCCTTGGGTGGCTTGGCATCCAGCAGCATTCTGTCGACATACGGCGAAAGTGCCGTCACCTGCGACAGGTCAGCGACAGTGGCGACACCGACGGCCCTCATCACCGGGCGACCGGTCAGCAACTTGATGGCAGCGATCCGCGCTGCATCCTCAGTGCCGTGACACTGGATCAGGTCCGGCTGTGCGGCAGCCATGATGCTGGCCAGCGCCGCATCGTCAAGGTCGACCACCAGCGCTATGAGCGTTGCCCGGCCGCGGGCCTGCGCCGCCAGTCGCGTCGCCGTCTCGGGTTCGACAAAGCGTGGGCTCTTGGGATGAAAGTTGAGCGCGACCATGTCGGCACCCGCCTCCAGCGCCGCCTCCATCGTTTGAGGCGTGCTCAGGCCGCACAACTTGATTGTGATAGGGCTCATCCCGGATATGACCTGCGAGTTCCTCGCAAGAGGTGCCTTAACTGTGACATGATCCTGCATAACTGAAGCGAACGGGCGAGACGAGGGATAATCCGGGCATGGGAAGACGCGGCTTTCTGGCGTTGGCGGGGATGTTTGCATTCTCGGCCATCATCGCCTTGCTCTTCCATCTTGCGACGGCTCCGACCTTGCTGCGCATTGCGGTGGGCCCGATCGGCTCTGAAGATGTGCGCATGGCAGCTGCCTTCGTCCAAAGCTTCAATCGCGAGAAGAGCTCGGTGCGGATCAAGCTCCTTTTGACCGACGGCTTGAATGATAGTGCCGCAAGGCTGGATGCTGGCAAAGCTGAGCTGGCCATCATCCGCCCCGACATCGCATTTCCGGTCAAAGGTCAGACAGTCCTGATCACCAGGCGTTTCTTGCCGTTCCTCGTCACCGCCCGCGAAAATGGCATCGAACGCATTTCAGACCTGCGGGGAAAAAAGATCGGCGTCGTCACAGCGCCAAATGGCAACAATGACCTGATCAAGACGATTTTGAATTATTACGAGGTTCCCCACGCGGATAAAGACATTGTCGGGCTAGGCGTTGCCGACATCGCCCCGGCCGTTCAGTCAAAGCAAATCGATGTCCTTTTTGCCGTTGGTGCCTTGAATGCACGGGCACCATCTCAAGGTGTCGCCCTGATCAGGCAGGCTTGGGGCAATGATCTGGTTTTTATCCCGATCAGCGAGGCTGATGCCATCGCGGCGAGCAATCGTGCCATCGAAAAAGGGGAAATCGTGCGCGGCGCCTTTGGGGGCGATCCGCCAAAACCTGCAGAGGCGCTGCCAACAATTTCGGTCACTCACAGGCTTGTTGCCAGCTCAGAAGTGGCCGACAACGTGGTCGCCGATCTGACCCGGCTTATCCTCACCCAGCGGACCTCGCTTGCAACAGAAGTGCCGTCGATGCAGGGCATTGAAGCACCAGCAACCGAGCGCGACACCCCTCTGCCGGTTCATAATGGCGCAGTTGCCTATCTCGACGGCACCGAGCGCACCTTCTTTGACCGCTATGGCGATTGGTTCTATCTCGGCGTGATGGCGATGTCGCTGCTGGGGTCGGTGGCGGCGGCGTTGCTCAGCCAGGCATCTTCAACGCGCCGGCGTACCGCGATGGAAGGTCTGACCCGCATCGTCGCGATGATCTCCACGGCGCGCGAAGCTACTGAACTCGACAAACTGGTCGAACTGGAGCTGGAAGCAGACGCGATCCTTGCTGCCACATTGGACAACATGGCGCGTCAGCACATCGATGATTCTGGACTTTCGGCCTACAGGCTGGCGATGGATCAGCTTTCGCGGGCAGTCGTTGAACGGCGCCGTGTGCTTCTGGAACAGTTCGAAGATGAAACTATCGGCTGATCAGAAGCGCCGAAGGTGCGTCGCTCTGACGCAGTGCCGCGACGAACAGGCCGCTCTTTGCGAAATGCACTGCGTGCGTCATATTCAATGTGGGTTCGCATTCCGGGCCTCAACAGACGGAGAGACTTTGATGAAGACGCTTCGCCTTGCCTTGATCGCCGCCGTTGCCGCGATGACCATGACTGCTGCCACTGCCCAGCAGAGCACCCCGCAACCCGAGCAAAGCGGCTATGCCGGTTGCGGCTCGAAAGCACGTCCGGGTGCAACGTCCTGATTGTGATCCATTGACGATCTAGCGGCTCCCGTTCTGCGTTTCAGGCAGCCACTGGGTGGCTGAGTGTGCGGCCTTCGACCACCGCATGACACGCAACACCGTTGATCGGCAGCGGGTTCTCGGCCCGGCAGCGATCATTGACCAACGGGCAGCGCGGGTGGAATGTGCAGCCCGGAGGCGGGTTGATCGGGTTGGGGATTTCGCCTGCCACCGGAATGCGCGCCCGCCCGCTCATCGCAAGGTCCGGCACCGCATCGAGCAGCATGCGCGTATAGGGATGGCGCGGATGGCTGAACATCTCCTTCGCCTCCGACACCTCCACGAGCCGCCCGAGATACATCACCCCGATGCGCGTCGCCATGTGGCGCACCACGGCGAGGTTGTGGCTGATGAACAGGTA
>JBOFFB010000498.1:0-1814 GCA_051648385.1 Allobosea sp. | reverse complement strand
CGCCTACCTGTCGCGCCAGGTCCGCCTCGGCTCCGGTGATCTGATCATGACCGGCACACCAGAGGGTGTGGCGGCTGTCGTGCGCGGCGATGTGCTTGAGGGGCATATTGCCGGTGTCGGAACGGTGAGGACGCAGATTATCTAGTAGCCCCCGGCCTCAGACGCAGGGCGTTCTGCGGTTACATTCGGCCTCGCCGCAGAAGCTGCAACGGGCTTGGATGCGACCGCTGGGTTCGCGCCCGAACGCTCCGCAGTGCCTTGGCAAGCACCGAGTTGTAGCGCAGTCAACGCTGCGAAGACGACCAGAATGTGTCTCATGAGCTTTGCCTCTCTCGGGACGATGACGGCGGTGACCGTTCGTTACTAAGCAGAGATTATGTTAGCAAAGGCATCGATTACGCAACGCTTTTGCCGACATTCGCGCGTTTGTCCTTGCGTGCCAACCGGCCTAGCAAGTACTCAATTTCCGACTTCGCCATCGCGCTGAGCCCTGCTGCCGGCTTGCGCTGGGCATCATGCGCGATAAGCCCGCGCCTCATCAGCACGTATTTGCGCACAGCAAGCCCCACACCTGGCTGCTGCTCGTAGCGAAGCAGCGGCAGATGCATGTCGAACATATCCTGGGCAGCATCGCGCTGTCCCGCCTTCGACAGCTTGACGACATCGATCAACATTTCTGGAAACGCGTAGCCAGTGTTCGACCCGTCCGCGCCGCGTGCCATCTCGAAATCGAGAAACAACCCACCATTGGCAACCATGATCGAGATCTCGCGCATCGAGCCGTCAGCCTGGAAGCCGCGCAGAGCGCTGATCTTCTCAAGACCCGGCCAATCTTCAGCCTTCAGCATCATGCAGGACGGGTGCGCCATCACGATGCGGCGGATGACACCCGGCGTCATCACCACGGTCGTCAGAAGTGGAAAGTCCTGGATGACCCACGGAACATCCGGCCCGATGGCATCGATGGCCTGTGCATAGTAGCCGACAATCTGGTCATCGGTGCGCAGGGTGTTGGGTGGTGCGATCATCACGCCCGCTGCGCCCGCCTCCATCACCTCGCGCGTCAACGAGCGCATCGCGGCAAGCCCCGGTGCCGATACACCGACGATGACGGGCAGATCGCCCATGATTGCGACGGCGCGCTTCACTAGTGCCAGCGACTCCGCAGGCTCCAGCTTCGGTGCTTCGCCCATCATGCCGAGCACGGTCAGGCCGTCCGAACCGATGGCACGATAGTGGCCGAACAGCTTGTCGACGCTGGTCCAGTCAATCTCGCCTGACGGCAGGAACGGTGTGGGCGCAATGGGAAAAACGCCACCAGATCGGGCTGTCAAAGGCATGGCAAACATCCATCACTGCGCAACACGCCGAAACTCGCCTGACCACGCGCAGAACTCGGCAAGGCAATCTCGCTTCGCGCGCTGGCAGACAGGATGCAAGTGCAATCTCTGCAACGCGTCACGCGGCAGCGGCAATGACCCGGTTGCGGCCATCGCCCTTCGCCCTGTAAAGCGCTTCATCCGCGCGCTTCATCATCTGCGCAGGTGATTGATCCCCGGCCTTGCGGCTTGCGACACCGATCGAGACGGTAACCGGGATCTGGTTGGTGCCGCCATGTATAGCAAAGCCCTTGCCCTGGACATGTGCGCGGATGCGCTCGGCTACAGCCGCCGCAGCCTGCAACCCGGTCTCGGGCAGCACCACCACGATTTCTTCGCCGCCAAGACGCGCCACCACGTCGACGACGCGGGTGGCATCCTTCACACGGCGGGCAAATTCTTTCAGAACTTCGTCACCGGCATCGTGGCCGTAGG
>JBOFFB010000497.1:0-2173 GCA_051648385.1 Allobosea sp. | reverse complement strand
GGCCAGCGCGAGGTTGGCTCCTGCCCCGGCAGCCACGCCATTCACTGCCGCGATCACCGGCTTCGGGCAGGCACGTAAGGCACGGATCAGCGGATTGTAGAAGGTCTCAAGCGTCGCGCCGAGGTCCGGTGGCGGATCGCCTTCGTTGCGCACACGGTCGGACAGATCCTGCCCGGCACAGAACCCCCGGCCTGCGCCTGTCAGAAGCAGCGCGCGGCAGGATGCGGCGGCGGACGCGTCGGCGACTGCGGCAGCAAGCGCAAGATGCTGCGCCTCATTGAACGCATTCAGCCGCTCCGGCCGGTTCAGCGTGATGAGCGTGACCGCGCCGCGATGTTCGACGAGGATCGGCGCGGGGCCATCCATGTTCGCCTCCCGAACTGTTTCATCCCACCGCCAGATCGTCTGCTGGGCCCTTTCGTTGCATGTCTGCAATCGGGCCTCTGGAAGAAGGGTTTTGCGAAATTCGCATCACCCCTCTTGACTAACTGACCGGTCGGATAATTATCTGAGCACAAGCGCGATGTTGTCAACACGCGAAATCGGTTTGTGAAAACCGCAAGATGTTCCCGCCGGATCAACCGTCGGAGGTTCGAGGAAACCGGCTATGTCGCCCGCAGAGACGGGTGCAGCCTCAACGGGAGAGAGCGAAATGGCACTGATCCACGAGATATCCCGCCGCGCCATGCTGGCCGGTATTGCAGCTGCTGTCGTATTCGGGGCTGGCCCCGCACTGGCACAGAATGAGATCCGGCTTGGCTCGGTGTTGTCCGTGACCGGCCCCGCGTCATTCCTCGGTGATCCCGAAAAGCGCACGCTGGAAATGGCGGTTGATGAGGTCAACGCCAAGGGCGGCATCATGGGCCGCCGCGTCCGCCTGATCATCTATGATGACGCCGGTGACCCCAACAACGCCCGCACCTTTGCCACCCGCCTGCTGGAAGAGGACAAGGTGACCGCGATGGTCGGCGGTTCGACCACCGGCACGACCATGGCGATGATCCCGGCTTTCGAAGACGCGCAAATCCCCTTCATCAGCCTGGCTGGCGCGGTGCAGATCGTCCAGCCGGTGAAGAAATGGGTGTTCAAGACCCCGCACACCGACACTATGGCTTGCGAGAAGATCTTCGAGGACATGAAGAAGCGCGGCACCACGAAGATCGGCATGATCTCGGGTACGGATGGCTTCGGCAAATCGATGCGTGACCAGTGTGTCGCGGTAGCGCCCAAATATTCCATCGAGGTGCTGCACGAGGAGAGCTACGGCCCGCGCGACACCGACATGACGCCGCAGCTGACCAACATCAGGAACAAACCCGGGGTGCAGGCGGTGATCAACCCCGGCTTCGGTCAGGGCCCCGCCATCGTCACCCGCAATTTCCGCCAGCTTGGCATCACCGTGCCGCTCTACCAGAGCCACGGCGTCGCTTCGAAGCAGTTCATCGAACTCGCCGGCCCCGCCGCCGAGGGCGTACGCCTGCCTGCCGCAGCGCTGCTGGTGGCCGACAAGCTGCCGGACAGCGACCCGCAGAAGAAGGTCGCGGTCGAATACACCGCCAACTACACAAAGCGCACGGGCCAGTCCGTCTCGACCTTCGGCGGCCACGCCTATGACGGTTTCAACATCTGGAGAGAGGCTGTCGAGCGCGCCAAGACCGACCGCGCGGCAACCGTGCGTGACGAGATCGAGAAGACAAAGGGCTTCATCGGCACTGGCGGCGTCGTCAACATGTCGCCGATCGACCACATGGGGCTCGATCTGTCAGCCTTCAAGATGCTCGAAATCAAGAACGGCGACTGGACCATCGTGCAATGAAACACCCGTCATTGCGAGGAACGCAGCGACGAAGCCATCCAGACCGTGATGTCGCAAGAAGCTGGATTGCTTCGCTACGCTCGCAATGACGGACGACGTGTTGCTTTCCTTGGCCTTGTGACAGCAAGCCACCCGCATCGGACAAGCCCATGCCCGAACTCCTGCAATTTGCCTTCTCGGGCCTGACGGTCGGTGCGGTTTACGCGTTGGTCGCCCTTGGCTTCACGCTGATCTACAACGCTTCCGATGTGGTGAATTTCGCCCAAGGCGAGTTCGTCATGCTCGGCGGCATGATCGCTGTGTTTTTGAGCCTCGCCGGTGTGCCGCTGCCCATAGCTGCCGTGCTGGCCGTCGCCA
>JBOFFB010000496.1:0-8788 GCA_051648385.1 Allobosea sp. | reverse complement strand
GTCGGCGTGCCATTGCGAAGGTCGACAACCACCTCGAAGATTCGGCCTTTGGTGACCCGGATAAGTTTGGCTTCGGCATTGGGCGCATCCTGATAGTGCAGTCCTCGCAGCGTGTGCCGTTGGGTGTTGCGAGAGAGATTGACCTGGGATGGCGCAAAATCGATCCCGGCTTTGGCGAATTCCGCCGGGCAGTAGACGCGGGCGAAGAAGCCGCGTTCATCGCGGTGGGGTTCGGGCTCGACCACGATCACGCCGGGCAGGGCGGTCGGTGTGAACCTCACCTCACAGCACCTTCGTGGTTGGGATCGCCGTGACGAAACGCCCGCCCCATGCAGATATGCCAGCTTGCTGCGCCATGACCTCGGGCGCGATGTTCCACGGCAGGATGACGAGGTAGTCAGGTTTGATGGCCGCGATTTCGGACGGGTTCATGATCGGGATGTGGCTGCCAGGCATGAGCTTGCCCTGCTTGGTCGGAGCCTTGTCGAACACCGCCACGATGTCGCTGGCCGTGACGCCGCAGGTGTTGAGGAAAGTGTTGCCTTTCGCTGCCGCGCCATAGGCTGCGACTGTCTTGCCCCGGCGCTTGGCCATGTCGAGGAAGGCAAGGAACGAGTGCTTTGTGGCGGCAACCTTGGCATCGAAGCCAAGATAGCCGTGATGCGACGTGAGCCGGGCACGCTTCTCCTCACCAAGGATGCGGCCCACAGCCCCACTCTGTTTATGACGGCTGTCGGCGCGGGCAGTGAACACCCTGAGCGAGCCGCCGTGGGTCGGTAATTCCTCGACGTCGATGATCTTGAGGCCGACGCTTTCCGCCACTGTCTGCACCGTGCCGAGTGACAGATACGAGAAATGCTCGTGATAGATCGTGTCGAACTGCACGCCTGCAATGAGCTTGAGAAGGTGCGGGAACTCGAACGTCGCGACGCCGTCCTGCTTCAGCAGCACGGCAAACCCGGCCATGAACGGGCCGATGCGCGGCACATGGGCGAGCACGTTGTTGGCCGCCATGAGGTCGGCGGAAAATCCGCGCGCCTTCAACCCTTCGGCGGCGTCTGTATCGAAGAACATCGCCTCGGTGCGGACGCCCTTGGCATTGGCAATGGTCGCGACGTTGCGTGCCGGCTCGATGCCAAGCACCGGCACGCCGCGCGCCAGGAAATGCTGCAACAGGTAGCCGTCATTGGAGGCAATCTCGACCACGAGGCTGTCCGGGCCAAGTTCATGCCGCGTGATCATGGCTTCGGCATAGGCCTTGGCGTGGGCGACCCAGCCCGCGCTCATCGAGGACAGATAGGCGTAATCCTCGGCGAAGATGTCATGCGCCGTGACCGGCTCGTCGACCTGCACGAGGTAGCACGAGGGGCAGACGCGGGCATGCAATGGGTGCGAGGTCTCGTGGCCCGCGGCCAGCGCTTCGGGCGTGATGTAGTTGTTGGCCAGAGGCATTGCGCCCAGATCAACCAAGGTCTGGGTCATGGCCGTGCCGCAAAAACGGCATTCGGGCTTGAGCGAAATTGTCATGTGGTCAGCCCCTTGTAGCGGGCAATATCGGATTGGCAGATGGCGCGCATGTCCCGTCCCTCGGCCCAGGCGCGGTACCATGATGTGGTCCAGCCCACCGCGTCATCGATGGACAGTGAACCTCGCCAGCCGAGCGTCGTTTTCGCCAGTTCGGAACTGATTGCAAGGGCCTTCATCTCCACCGAGCCGGGAACCTCCTGATGCTCCCAAGCGTCCTTGGTGCCGAGCGATTCGAGTACACGGCTGGCGAGTTCGCCTACTGCCATCTCGGCACCCGGCGCGGGGCCGATATTGAGCGCTAGTGGCGTATCACCCTGCGTGGCAAGCGCTTCGACATAGCTCAGATAGCCCGAAAGACAGTCGAGCACATGCTGCCATGGCCGGGTGGACTGCGGGTGGCGCAGCACCAGCCTTGTGCCGGCGCGGGCGGCGCGCACGGCGTCGGGAACCAGCCGGTCCTCGGAAAAATCACCCCCGCCGATGACATTGCCGCCGCGCACTGTGGCAATGCGAACGGGGGAGGTTGTGAAATAGGTCTCGCGCCAAGCCTTCACCACCAGTTCGCAGGCGGCCTTGGAGGCGGAATAAGGGTCCTTGCCGCCCAACACATCGCTCTCCGAAAAGCCCTCGCCGTGGTCAGCATTGGCGTAGACCTTGTCTGAGGTGACGATCAGCACGGTCTTGACGGAGTGCGCACGGCGCACGGCTTCGAGCAGGTTGATTGTGCCCATGACATTGCTGCGGAAGGTCTCGACCGGGTGGCGGATCGAGCGGCGAACCAACGGCTGCGCGGCCATATGCAACACGATTTCAGGACCAGCCGCGCTGACCAGCCGCTTCAGTGCGACCGGTTCCGCAAGATCACCGATCACGGAGCGGGACATCAGCTTGTCGACGCCGGCAAGGTCGAACAGGGCAGGCTTCTGGTCTGGTGCGCGCGAAAAGCCGGAAACTTCCGCGCCCATCGCTGACAGCCAAAGGCAGGCCCACCCCCCCTTGAAGCCGGTATGTCCGGTGACGAGCACACGCCTGCCGCGCCAGAAGGCCGGGTCCGGCGCGCGCTTGATCAGTGCTTGCGTCACGTCCAGAGTTTCCATGGGGCCTTGCCGGTTTCCCACATGGCTTCAAGCTGTGTCTTGTCACGCAGCGTATCCATGGCGTGCCAAAAGCCGGTGTGGCGATGGGCGATGAGTTGGCCCTCGCTGGCGAGTGTCTGCAGCGGGGCCATCTCCCATGGTGTCTGGTCCCCGGCGATATAGGGGATCACGCCAGGTGACAGCACGAAGAAGCCGCCATTGATGAAGGCATTGTCGCCGGGCGGCTTTTCGATGAATTCATGGACCTGATTACCTTCCATGCGCACCGCGCCGTAGCGGCCAGGTGGCACCACGGTGGTCATCGTGGCGAGCTTGCCGTGTTTGTGGTGTGCCGTGATTGTGGCTGCGATGTCGACGTCCGAGACGCCGTCGCCATAGGTGAAGCAGAATGGCTCAGTCGTATCGAGATACTTCGCCACACGTTTCAGCCGACCGCCCGTCATCGAGGCCTCGCCGGTATCGACCAGCGTGACGCGCCAGGGCTCGACCTCGGACTGGTGATAGGTGCGTTCGTCGGTGCGCAGGTCGATCGTCATGTCCGAGCGGTGCGTGAAGTAGTTGGCGAAATACTCCTTGATGACGTAGCCGCGGTAGCCAAGGCAGATGATGAAATCGTTGATGCCGTGGTGGCTGTAGAGCTTCATGATGTGCCACAGGATCGGGTGCCCGCCGATTTCGATCATTGGCTTGGGCCTGAGGTGGCTTTCCTCCGAAATACGCGTGCCAAGGCCGCCAGCGAGAATGACGGCTTTCATCAGCGCACCCGCTTGAGATAGGCCGATGGCCAGTAAGTGACCCGGTCCTTCACCACGCCTTCGTTGAAAGGCCAGACCGGTTCCTCGATGACGAAATCGGGGTTCTCAGTGGCAAACGCGATGGCAGCAGCCTTGGGGTTGTCATCGACCCATTCGGGCTTGGTGCGCGGTGCACCCGCAACCTGTTCCATGATGCCGTCGGTGGCGACGATGTAGGAGCCCTTGGCAACCATCGGCGCATAGGCGCGGCACTCGTCAAGCACGTGCTGCTTGGTGTGGTTTGAATCGAGGATGACGAGCACCTTCTCGCCCGGCTGGATCAGCGCCTGCACCTTGGCGACCGTGTCGGGTGCGGTCGACGAGCCGTCGACAATCGTGATGTGCGGGCTCAGCGGATGCGCCATGATCGCTGAGCGGTTGTGCGCCCTCAGATCAATCTCGACGCCGATGACGCGGCCGACTTTCGGGCCTGTCGCCATCGCCTTGAAGATCGAGGCGTAGTAGATCAGCGAGCCGCCATGGGCGACGCCGGTTTCGACGATAACGTCTGGCTTCAACTCCCACATCAGTTCCTGCAGGCGGACCATATCCTCGGGCAACTGGATGATCGGGCGGCCAAACCACGAGAACGAGTAAACGTATTTGGTGTCCCAACCGGCCCGGAGCCAGGCGCGCGAGACCAGCGCGAAGGCTTCCGCCGTATCGAGTGCGTGGCGGGCGATCTCCTTGCCCGCATCGTCGGTCTCACTGACGTAATCTGCTTTCTCGTCGAAAATGATCACGGTCTTGATCCTTGGGAGGTGGGCTGGCTGAACACGGACGCGACAAAATCCGCGAGGCTGCGTTGCGGGGCCGGGCATTCGGCACGCATCCTCGCCACATCCAGTGGCGGGAACACGACCTCCGGCCCATCCGGCGCAAAGCTCACGTCTGCGCCGTACTGGCGCAGCAGGTTGGCGATGTCCAGATGCGATGTGTTGTTGCCGCTGCCGACATTGTAGAGCCGCTGGCGGCCACGGGCCGAAATCGCCAGCAGCGCGGACGCTGCATCCTCGACCGCCAGATAGTCCTTGGCCGACTGTGCCGCCTGCCCGATGCGGACCTTGCCGCTACCGGCCGCCTCGCGCACCACGGCGTTGAGGAAAGTCGGTGAGGTGTCATTGACGCCGAATAGGTTCGACAGCCGCGCCACGCGCACGTTTTGCGAAGCCTGCGCGAGACAGAGCGCTTCGCCCGCCATCTTGCTGATATTGTAGACATGATCAGGGTCGGCGGGGCGAGCTACCAGTGCGCTGTCCTCGGACGTGCTGGCAGCGTTTGCATAAACCCGCGTCGACGACAGATAGAGAAAGCTGTCGAACCGGTAGCTCGTCAGCGCCCTGTGCAGTGTGACCACCTGCGCCTCCATGGTCTCGGTCAGCCGTTGGCGGAAATCCGCCGTCATGCCGATGGTGAAGATGACATGGCCAAGATCGCTGCCGGGTGTGGGCCAGTTTTCGCGGGTGATGGCGCGGGCCGTGTGGCCGCTTTCGGCAAGCTGCCGCATCAACTCAGCACCGACGAAACCGTTGGCGCCGAAGATGGTGTGGGTTGACGTCATGGGCCGCGTGTCCCGATCCGGCTGAGCGGATTTCCACCATAGATGCCGAAAGGCTCAAGCTTGCCGCGGATTACGGAACCGGCTGCGACAATGCAGCCTTTGCCGATATGTGCTCCATCCAGAACAACGGAATTTGCACCGATCCAGCAGTCATCCTCGATGACGATGCCGCCCTTCGTCGGCATGAAACCTTGCAGACGGATTGGCTTGTTCCGATCGGCGAAAGCATGGTTGACTGGCGCAAATGTACAGTTTGCGGCTACCAGTACGTCAGAGCCGATGCTGATGCCATTGCCTGTGTAGAGCACACAGCCGGAGTTGATGTAACTGTTCGCGCCAAGCACGAGATTGCCGCTGCCACCTGCGGGTTTGATCTTGACGAAGGCATCGATCATGCAGCCCGGACCAATGCTCACATCCGTGCCACGTTGTGACGGCTCGATATCCGCCAGCGGCGAAATGCGAGCGGTGGGATCGATCTGCAGCATGGACCTGATCTGACTGGCCGGGCGACCAGGGCAGCCTTTCGGGCATGATTCGTTGTCCTGTCGAACATAGAGGAACTTCACGCGCGACGAGATGCTGAATGCGATCGTCCGGTCACAAAAGGTTATCTCCAAAGCCTGGCGAGCGGTGCGTGTTCACATCTCCTTAATCATGTAGCGACACATCTTTGCAGCGAACTTGCGCGCAAAAGGGCGGCAAAAGGGCGGAACGAGTTATGGCCACATCATCTCCCGCAACGCAGCGCGCTCTGTTTGCTGAGGTTCGGCCAAAGCCGCTGCTTTCCATCCTGTGCCCGACATACAATCGCAAGCGCTTCATCGAGCGGTTTCTGAGCCACCATGTCGACGGCTTTTCGGGTCTCGCCGGTGGTGTTGAGTTGCTGGTCTCCGACAACGGCTCGTCCGACGGCTCGCGAGATCTGATCCGTGCCGAGGCCGCCACGCATCCGATGATCCGTGTCGTCGAGCAGCCGGAAAACCTCGGTGCCTATGGCAACGTACTCTATTGCAACCGGCAGGCACGCGGCGAATTCGCGGCTTATCTTGGTGATGATGACCTCTTGATCCCCGAGGCTGTGGCGAGGGCGGTGGCTTATCTGCAGAAGAACCCGTCCTGCGTGATGTTGCAGGCACCCTGGCTGATGGTCGACGAAGCAGCCGGCAACATCGTGACGGGCCAGTTCTATCAGCTTGATGGTGTGCATCAGTTTCAGCGCGGCCAGCACGGGGCCTGCCTCGATTTCGTGCTGAAGGGCCATATCTTCCCCGAGAGTTATATCCTGCGCACCTCCGCCATCCCGCGCATCGTTTCGCCGGCCCACGAGCATGCGTTCCTGTTCTTCACGCAGCTGTCGCGGGCGCTCGATGTCGGCGATGTGCTGTTCTCACCCGAGCCCTTCGCCAAGATGACGGTGGGCGCGCATGACCAGGCCGGCCACGCCGAAGTCATGACCGGTTGGGACCGCTATCGCGGCGGGCTCGAATACATGGCCGCGCAGGCACGCAAGGGCGATGCCTCTGCGCTTGGCGATGTGTCCGGCTTCCTGATCAGGATGCAGCAGTTCGTCTGCCACCGCATGGTGGTGGCCATGCGGCTGCATGTGGCAGCCGGCAACTGGCGTGATGCATTTTATCTTGGCGAACGGCTCAACGCGTACGGTGTTCCGCTGCCTGCATTGCCCGACATGGAGAACATCGCCGCGCTCGCTGGACTGCAAACCTGCTTTGCGGAAGCGGCGATGATGAAGCGGGCGCTGGTGGTGCTCGACAGCAAGGTTCCGGAGATGTTTGTCGAGGCGCTGAACGCCAGATCGCGCCTGCCATTCGTGAGGCCGGCAGATCCGCAGTCGCGTGGCCAGGCATCGAAGGCGCATATTGTGCTCGGGCCAAAGCCGGGCTGGCCGGTGTCTGCGGACGACATTGTGCTCGATCTCTCCGCTGCGATCGCGCAGTTCGAGTGATTCGCAGACACGGTTAACGGAACGTTGTCGGTTTTGGCGGCATCGTGGCGCGTGATTCTGGCCTGTCCCGTGGGAGCCCTGTGATGTCGAAGCGTGAGTGTGGTTCCTGCTCGCTGTGCTGCAAGGTGCTGGATGTGCCGGCGGTCTACAAACCTGCTGGGCAGTGGTGCAAGCACTTCGCGGCGGGCACTGGCTGCGAAATCCATCAACTTCGCCCGAAGGCCTGCCGAACGTTTGAATGCATGTGGCTGTCTGATGCCTGGCTTGGCGATGAATGGAAACCGAGCACCGCGAAATTCGTGCTGACCAGGGAATACGAGGTCGACGCCATCGCAGTGCACGTCGACCCCAAGGCACCGAACAGCTGGAAGCTGGAGCCGTACTACACCAACTTGAAGAAGCTTGCGGTGAAGCTGCTGGCCGAGAACAAGGTGCTGCTAGTCTACGAGAGCCAGCGGCAGTTTCTCGTCCTGCCCGATCAGGAAGTGTTCGCGGGTGCCCGCGGTGCCTTGCTGGAATGGGACGTCACGCCCAAGGAAGGCGCACCTGGGCATTTCGACGTTGTCCTGGAGTTCGTCAGCGACGGCAAGAAGGGCGGCCCGACCCGCTTCGAGACGACCGCACTCCAAGGGTGATCGCGGTCAGGTCGTGCCGGTTCTGAGGCGGTCCATGTAGTTGCCGGCGTAGATCTGTTGGCCGATGTGGCCGATCTTGCGGTCGACGCGGGCCCAGACCTCGCCGCCGCATTGCTTGATCCAGCGCTCGCAAAATGACAGGTCCTCCGAGAGGAATCGCCCGGTTTCGTCGGAAAAGATCGGATCGAAGAAGCCGATCACCGGCCCGTCGAAGAAGCCGCCGGATTGCTCGGCCTGCTTCATATCGGGGATGTTGACCACCGCCTTGTCGATCATGGTCTGAAACACACTCATCTGGATCAGGCAGACGCCCATGCCGACGCCTGCAATCAGGCATTTGCCTTCGGTGATCGAGAGTGACGCGTTCGGCAGGTGCCGGTGAACGAAGTCGAGCGCGTCGGTCGAGGCGTCGGCAAATGATCTTCCGGCCTGCGCGGCCTTGTAGAAGCGCTCCTGATCGAACAGGCGCTTGGGGTAGACAAAGCCGATGATCGGCTTGTCATCGCGCAACAGGTCGATCACTGCATCGGCCTCGAATGTCATGTCATCATCGACGAAGAGCAGATGCGTGATGTGAGGGTGCCGCATCGCGTGCGAAGCCATGGTGTTTCGCGCAACGGTGATCTCGGCGCTATCGATGTTGACGACGTCGTTGGGAATGCCGAGTTGCGACAGCAGGAACGTGGCGCGTGCAATGCAGACCATCGTGTGGCTCATCACGGTCCCGCGAAAGCTGGGCACGCAGATCAGGACGTTGGTCTGGGGTTTGGCTTTGGCGTTCATCGCTCTGGCTCCGTGTCGGTGGCAACGGACATAGACGATTCGTGTTGCGGTTTCAGTGTCGTCCGCCTCCAGTGTCATCACCGGCCCTGTGCCGGTGATCTCGGTCCGTTGATCACATGATGATTGATCCTGCCCCTTCAAACCGAGATGGCCGCCACAAGGGCGGCCATGACACTTGACCAAATCTTGACCCAAAAAAAACCGGCGGGGTTGCCCCCGCCGGCTCGTTTGACGCCTCTCCTTGATCCGGAGAGATCGTGGATATCAGAACAGACGCAGGATGGCCTGGTCGGACTGGTTGGCCAGCGACAGCGCGGTGATCGAGAGCTGCTGGCGGGTCTGCAGCGAGGTGAGGGCGGCGCCTTCCTCGTTGATGTCGGCCAGTGTCAGCAAATCGGCACCGTCGTTGAAGTTGGCAATCGCCG
>JBOFFB010000495.1:0-6029 GCA_051648385.1 Allobosea sp. | reverse complement strand
CCCGACGGATATACCTTCCTCGTCGGGACCGTAGGGACGCAGGCGCAGAACCAACTGCTCTACAAGAAGCCGACCTATGATGCGACCAAGGACTTCAGCAGCATTGGCCTGTTCCTGGAGGCGCCGCTCGTGCTGGTCGCGCGAAAGGACTTTCCGGCGGACAATCTGAAAGATTTCGTCGCTTACGCGCGGCAAAATGGTTCGAAGATGCAATTTGCGTCGGCTGGCACCGGCTCGGCCATTCATCTGGGCTGCGCCCTGTTGAATTCCGTGACGGGTATCGATGCCGTTCATGTGCCGTATCGTGGCGCCAATCCCGCGATGCAGGATCTGGCCAGCGGCCGTGTGGACTATCTGTGCGACATCATCACGACAGCCAAGCCTCAAATTGACGGCGGAGCGGTTAAAGCCATCGCGATCCTGACGGATACCCGTTCGCCTGCGCTGGCTAACGTCCCGACAGCAATTGAGCAGGGTTATAACGTGCAGGCTTACACCTGGAATGCGTTCTTCGCGCCGAAAGGAACGCCGGATACGACTATCAGCAAGCTCAACCGGGCGATGCTGGAGGCCATGCACGATCCTGCGATCCGTCAGAAACTTGAAAGCGCGGGCTTGCGGATTGTCGTGAATGATAGAGCTACACCGCAGTATCTTGACGGGTTCGTGAAAAGCGAAATCGAGAAGTGGGCGGGGCCGATCAAGGCAATCGGCGTCCAAATCGAATGATTTTGCCTTAGGCGCAGATCGCGCAATTTGTCGATTGCGGTCGCCTGTAGCTCGTGAGAAAGCTATCGGCGAGGGATGAGCATGTCCCGCGATAGGATTAATAGCACTCGGCTGCTCCCGCCCAGTGAGGAAACCAGTATATGACCACGGCATCCCCCAAGATCATCTACACTCTGACCGACGAAGCTCCGGCGCTGGCGACAGCATCCTTCCTGCCAATTGTACGCGCGTTCGCCGCGCCGGCGGGGATTGATATCGCCACGAGCGATATCTCGGTGGCTGGCCGCATCCTTGGCGAGTTTCCTGAATTTCTGACTGAAAAACAGCGTGTGCCCGACAATCTGGCTGAGCTCGGTCGCCTGACGCTTCTGCCCGGTACCAACATCATCAAGTTGCCGAACGTCAGCGCCTCGGTTGCGCAGTTGAAGGTGGCCATTAAGGAATTGCAAGACAAAGGGTACAGCATTCCCGATTATCCTGACAATCCGAAGACTGATGAGGAGAAGGCGCTCCGCGCGCGCTATACCAAGTGTACCGGCAGCGCTGTGAACCCCGTCCTCCGCGAAGGAAACTCTGATCGCCGCGCGCCGCTTGCGGTAAAGAACTACGCGCGCAAGCACCCGCACAGCATGGGCGAATGGAGCCAGGCCTCGCGCTCGCACGTCTCGCATATGCATCATGGGGACTTCTATCATGGCGAGAAGTCGATGACGCTTGACCGCGCACGGGACGTCAAGATGGAGCTTGTCACCAAGAGTGGCAAGACGATCGTGCTGAAGCCCAAGGTATCGCTCCTGGACGGTGAAGTCATCGACTCCATGTTCATGAGCAAGAAGGCTCTGCTGGCATTCTATGAGCAGCAGATCGAGGACGCTTACAAGACCGGTGTGATGTTCTCGCTGCACGTCAAGGCCACCATGATGAAGGTCTCGCATCCGATTGTATTCGGCCACTGCGTGAAGATCTTCTATCGTGATGCTTTCGAAAAGCACGACGCGTTGTTCAAAGAGCTTGGCGTCAATGTCAATAATGGCATGGTTGACCTTTACACTAAGATCGCCAGCCTGCCGCAGAGCAAACAGGACGAGATCAAAAGCGATCTGCACGCCTGCCACGCGCACCGTCCCGAGCTGGCGATGGTTGATTCCGCGAAGGGAATTACGAATTTCCACTCGCCGAACGACATCATCGTCGATGCGTCGATGCCTGCGATGATCCGCAATGGCGGCAAGATGTGGGGAGCTGACGGGCGCCTAAAGGATGCCAAGGCAGTGATGCCGGAAAGCACCTTTGCCCGCATCTATCAGGAAATGATCAATTTCTGTAAGTGGCACGGCGCATTCGATCCGAAGACCATGGGCACGGTGCCGAATGTCGGTCTGATGGCGCAGCAGGCCGAGGAGTACGGCTCGCACGACAAGACGTTTGAAATCCCCGAGGATGGCGTCGCAAACATTACCGATCTTGCGACCGGTGAAGTGTTGCTAAGTCAGGACGTCGAGCAGGGCGATATCTGGCGTATGTGCCAGGTCAAGGACGCGGCTATTCGCGACTGGGTGAAGCTCGCGGTGAGCCGCGCTCGCAATTCCGGGATGCCGGTGCTGTTCTGGCTTGATCCCTATCGTCCGCACGAAGCGCAGCTCATCACCAAGGTCAAGTTGTACCTGAAGGAGCACGATATCTCCGGCCTTGATATCCAGATCATGAGTCAGGTTCGTGCGATGCGTTACACGCTCGAGCGCGTCGTCCGCGGTCTCGACACCATCAGCGCGACTGGCAACATCTTGCGCGATTATCTGACCGATTTGTTTCCGATCATGGAGTTGGGCACCTCAGCCAAGATGCTGTCCGTTGTTCCGCTAATGGCAGGGGGCGGCCTGTATGAAACGGGAGCAGGCGGCTCAGCGCCGAAGCATGTGCAGCAGCTGGTGGAAGAAAACCATCTGCGCTGGGATTCTCTCGGTGAATTCCTCGCCCTTGCCGTCTCGCTGGAAGATCTTGGCATCAAGGCGGGTAACTCGAAAGCCAAGCTCCTGGCGAAAACGCTGGACGCGGCCACCGGCAAGCTGCTCGACAACAA
This sequence comes from Allobosea sp., assembly GCA_051648385.1. GTDB lineage: Bacteria > Pseudomonadota > Alphaproteobacteria > Rhizobiales > Beijerinckiaceae > Allobosea. The sequence continues at coordinate 3,220 of JBOFFB010000495.1, read as the reverse complement.
CAAGTCTCCTTCGCCGCGCACTGGCGAATTGGACAATCGTGGGAGCCAGTTTTATCTCGCGATGTACTGGGCACAGGAGCTGGCCGCTCAGACTGAGGATAAATTTCTTCGGGAGCAGTTCAAGCCGCTGGCCGAAGCACTTACCCAAAGCGAGCAAAAAATTGTAGGGGAGCTTCAGGAAGTGCAAGGTAAATCGGTAGACATCGGTGGCTACTATCTGACTGACCCGAAAAGATGTGCAGATATTATGAGGCCGAGCGCGACGTTCAATGCCGTGTTGGCTGAGATGGCATCTCGATAAGGATCGACGAGAACCCGGTGGCGGTGGGACGCTGGCAGATCGTTTCGATCCAACGTTAGGGGGGTGTCCCCATAACAATGCACTGATGTTCTGGCCGATCCGCCCGTAGGGCGGATCGGGTGCCGGCAATGATGCGGTCGAGGCTCCATCTCACCTGATATGCCCGGAATCCTGAAAGGAATTCGCTGTTCCTGCTGTGGAATTCCCTGATCTCTAAGACTTATTCCCTGTAGTTGGGAGGGAATTTCCAAAAAATCACTGCCGCACAGTGGTTTCGGCTTTATCTCTCGCCTGATCGAGCCCGAAAATCGCAGATTTCCCTGTAAAATTTCCTGTTCGCAGGGAATTCTCGCAGAGACTGGTGCGATCAGCACTGCATCGCCAGCCAGCTAGTTTAAAAATCAGAGAATATCCGTCTCAGGACAAAAAGCCCGCGCAATGCGGGCTTCTTTAACGTCGTGAAATCCCTAGAGATGAGACGTTCAAACTTTTGAGGGCTAATCGCAGAGCGGAATGGGATTGGAATGTCGCAATCGGAGAGTAAAAAGGGCTTGATGCAGCAAGGCGGAAAAACCGCTGACACTCCTCAGTCATCGCTGCGGCATGGCCTCCGGCACAATGGTCTGGACGATGGACGCATCCAGCGCCTCGTAGTCGTGAAGCCCGATCATATCGTAAAGTTCGGCGCGGGTTTGCATGCGATCGACGGTCTTGTGGGTGCCGCCGTCCCGCGCGATCGCGGCATAGAGTTCCTGCTGCGCTTTGTTAGCAACGCGCAGTGATGACACCGGCCAGATCACCATGCGGTAGCCCATGTCTTCGAATTCCTGCGCGGTGAAAAACGGCGTCTTGCCGAACTCGGTCATATTGGCGAGCAGTGGCACGCCGGGCATTCGCTCTGCAAACGCCCGGAACATATCCTCGGTGTTGAGAGCTTCCGGGAAAATCGCATCCGCACCGGCGTCCATGTAGAGTTTGGCGCGTGCAACGGCGCCGTCGAGGCCTTCGCTTGCCGCCGCGTCGGTTCTTGCAATGATGACAAGATCGCGCCGCGCCTTGGCGGCGGCAGCGACCTTCGCAGCCATGTCGTGTGCATCCGCGAGCTTCTTGTCGTTCAGGTGCCCGCATTTCTTTGGAAGAAGCTGGTCTTCGAGGTGCACCGCGCCTGCGCCGGCCTCCTCGAAGATGCAGACCATGTGCATGACGTTAAGCGCCTCGCCATAGCCGGTGTCACCATCTACCAGCAGGGGTAGTCCTGACGCGCGAACGATCTGTCGAATAAAGAGTGCAACTTCATCAACCGTGATGATGCCGAGATCGGGCAGGCCCATGGACGCGGTCATGGCCGCGCCGGAAAGATAGAGTGCATCGAACCCCGCAGCCTTAGCCTGAAGCGCGGCCATGCCGTTATGAGCGCCCGGCAAACGGAGAATGCCGGGACGTTGTAGCAAGGCGCGGAAACGGCGACCCGCGCGCTCGACGGGAAGATCGGAAGCAACGAGATAAGGCATGCAGGATCTCCTCAGGGCTGGCCGTCAGGCGGCGCGAGCGGACGAGGGCGCCTTGCCTCGTTCGTCGAGCGGTACGAATGTCAGGTTTTCCGGGCCAACGTAGTTCGCGGAAGGGCGGATGATCTTGTTATCCATGCGCTGTTCGATCACATGCGCCGCCCAGCCCGATGTGCGAGAGATCACAAACAGTGGCGTGAACATCGCGGTCGGCACACCCATTGCGTGATAGGATACCGCGCTGAACCAGTCGAGGTTGGCGAACATCTTCTTGGTTTCCGCCATCACCGCCTCGATCCGGTCGGCAATGTCGAACATCCTCAAGCTGCCGTTCTCCACGCTGAGGCGCCGCGCGACCTCCTTGATGACCTTGTTGCGCGGATCGGCAATCGTATAGACCGGATGGCCGAAACCGATCACGACCTCTTTCGCTTCAACGCGGCGGCGGATGTCAGCTTCTGCCTGACCGGCGCCGTCATAACGCTTCTGAATTTCGAACGCGACCTCGTTGGCGCCGCCATGCTTGGGTCCGCGCAGCGCGCCAATGGCGCCGGATATGGCCGAATACATGTCCGAGCCGGTGCCTGCGATGGACCGCGCAGTGAAGGTTGAGGCGTTGAATTCGTGTTCCGCGTAGAGAATGAGCGACGTGTGCATTGCGCGTTCATGCGAGGCTGATGGCTTCCTGCCGTGAAGCAAGTGCAGGAAATGCGCGCCGATGGCGTCGTCATCGGTCTCGACCTCAATGCGGCGGCCATGATGTGCGTAATGATGCCAGTACAGCAGCATCGATCCGAGTGAAGCCATCAATCGATCGGCGATATCCCGCGCGCCAGGCTGGCCGTGGTCGTGCACCTCCGGCAGGATGCAGCCCAGCGCTGAGACGCCAGTTCGCATCACATCCATTGGGTGCGCAGCTGCCGGCAGTAGCTCAAGGCTGCGCAGTACCGCTACCGGCAATCCGCGCAGGGATTTGAGCTTGGCCTTATAATTGCGCAGTTCTGAGGACGTCGGCAGGCTGCCATGAACCAGAAGATGCGCGATCTCCTCGAATTCGCAGGTTTCGGCAACGTCGAGAATGTCATAGCCACGGTAATGCAGGTCATTGCCGGTGCGGCCGACCGTACAGAGCGCGGTGTTGCCGGCGACTACGCCGGACAGCGCCACCGACTTTTTTGGCGCGGGTTTTACGTCCATCGCATCGTCCTCCTTTACCGGGTGGCTGCGCGCTTTACCGGCGCGTCGTTCTGCCAATCGAAAATGCCGCGCGCCGTGCGGCTGCGGAGAAGTTTCGCATCGACGGTGAACGTGAGTTCGGTGAGCTCGCCTGCCTTCAGTGAGGTGAGACGCTCCACCGTGGCGATGAAGCGATCCTGTTCAGATGGTGCAATCACCCCGTCCGCCAGTGTGC